>NZ_JBOCEF010000109.1:0-542 GCF_050586345.1 Rhodovulum sp. DZ06 | reverse complement strand
CCCCCCCCCCCCCCCCTCCCCCCCCCCCCCCCCCCCCCCCCCCCCCCCCCCACACCCCCCTCCCTCCGCAGGCTGGGCGGTGTTTGTGGATCGGGCGTCACGCTCGGGCGGTCCACGTTGCGCGGGGCCGGCAGACCTCGCGGTCCTGCGGCCCGCATCGGCCCGCCCGCCCCGCGCCAGAGGCGCTTGCCCAGGACAGCGCGCCTCCGGGCGTTGCGCCTCTCCTCTCCCCGGTCGCCCAGCCCGGTCCGCCCCAACGCGCCACCTCCCCCCCCACCGCGAGAGGCGCGCAGCCGGGTCAAGGATCGCGCAGCGACCCGCGCAGCGGGCTTGTCCTTGACGGTCGCGCCAGCGACGCGGGCCGACCGACCATCGGAACAGCGACCTGAGGGAGTTCACCTCCCCCAGGCGCTTCTCAGCAGAATCCCGCCTCCGAACCCCGCGCCGCCGTCCGCCGACTAGGGTCTGTCCCCATAAACAGGCTTCCCCAATCGGGCTCGATCTGATTCAACCTCCCGAAAGAGGAGGTCGCCATGCGCCGT
>NZ_JBOCEF010000108.1:0-820 GCF_050586345.1 Rhodovulum sp. DZ06 | reverse complement strand
TAGGACGCGGACTCATATCCCGGCAATCCAAATGCGGATGGATGCGAGCTTCAGGGCTGCGAGATAGTTGTCCGGTCTTCGGTCGTATCGGGTTGCCAATCCGCGGAACTGTTTGATGCGATTGAAGAAGCGTTCGACGAGATTGCGCTGGCGATAAACCCACGGACTGAAGCTGAACGAGCCCTTCCGGATGACCCGCGGAGGGATGCAGGCCCACACCTTGCGCTCGGCCGCCGCGTCCCGGATCGGGTTCGTGTCGTAAGCGCGGTCGGCGATCAGCGTGGCGCCGCAGTCCAGCCCTTCGGTGAAACTCGTGCCGACGGGGGCGTCGCCCGCCTGGCCTGGCGTCAGATGCAGGCGGATCGGGCGGCCCTCGGCATCGACCAGGGCGTGGATCTTCGTGGTCAGCCCCCCGCGGGAATGTCCCATGCAGCCATGCTCGTCGCCCCCCTTTTTGCCGTGGCGCCATGCTGGTGGACGCGGACGCAGGAACTGTCGATCATGACGATGTCGCCGTCATAGGCTGCTGATATCGCGCCAAGAATGCGGTCCCAGACCCCGGCGGCCCGCCATCGCGTGAAGCGGTTGTAGAGCGTGGTGCGCGGGCCGTACCGCTCGGGCACGTCCCGCCAGGGGCTGCCGGTCCGGAACCGCCAGAGGATGCCGTTGATGACCCGCCGGTCATCCACCCTCGGCACGCCACGCACTTTCGTGGGTAGCAGCGGCTGGATGATGGACCATTCCTTGTCGGACAGCTCGTGACGGCGCATGGCGACCTCCTCTTTCGGGAGGTTGAATCAGATCGAGCCCGATTGGGGAA
>NZ_JBOCEF010000107.1:0-934 GCF_050586345.1 Rhodovulum sp. DZ06 | reverse complement strand
AGAGCCGAACCCGAAAAGAGTTGAGCGATCTCAGCAGGTTGTGATTCCGTCCGTTTGCGAGACGAGATGGAGCCCACGATGGCCTGGACTGAGACCGCTCGCCGGGATCATGCCCGGCGAAGGCGGGGGTATTCAAGCGATCTGACTGAACGGGAATGGCGGTTGGTCGCGCCGCTGCTGCCAGCGCCCCGCCGCCTGGGCCGCCCCCGCACGACGGACCTGCGGGCGGTGGTGAACGCGATCCAGTACATCGCGTCCACGGGCTGCCAGAGGAACCAGCTTCCGCGCGACTTTCCGCCCTTCACCACCGCGCAGCGGTACTTCTACGACTGGCGTGACGGCGGTCTGCTGCGGGCGATCAACCACGTGCTTGTCATGGCGGCGCGCGAACTGGAGGGGCGCGAGCCCAGCCCGAGTGCAGGCGTGATCGACAGCCAGAGCGTCAAAACGACCGAAAGCGGCGGCCCACGCGGCTTCGACGCGGGTAAGCGCGTGAACGGCCGCAAGCGCCGCATCGCCACCGACGCTCTGGGCCTGATGGTCGGCGCCGTGGTCCATCCCGCCGACGTGCAGGACCGCGACGGCGCCCCGCTGGTCCTGCGCTCGATCCGCCATGCCTGGCCATGGCTGCGGCACGTCTTCGCCGACGGCGGCTATGCCGGTCCAAAGCTGCGCGAGGCCATGCAGGGCCACGGCGACTGGAGCATCGAGATCATCAAGCGGTCCGACACGGCATCCGGTTTCGAGGTGCTGCCGCGCCGATGGGTGATAGAGCGCACCTTCGCCTGGCTGCGCCGCTCGCGCCGCCTCGCCAAGGACTGGGAGGCATCAACGGCCAGCTCCGAAGCGTGGCTTCTCGTTGCCCATATCCGCATTCTTGTCAGACGCTTGGCTCGCTTCCACGCCCCGCCCATCGAATTATGAGTCGGGCTCT
>NZ_JBOCEF010000106.1:0-1178 GCF_050586345.1 Rhodovulum sp. DZ06 | reverse complement strand
ATCAGGCGATGATCTTGGAGACGACGCCCGAACCGACGGTGCGGCCGCCTTCGCGGATGGCGAAGCGCAGCTTCTCTTCCATCGCGATCGGGGCGATCAGCTCCACCGAGAACTTCAGGTTGTCGCCCGGCATCACCATCTCGGTGCCGGCCGGCAGCTCGACCGTCCCGGTCACGTCGGTGGTCCGGAAGTAGAACTGCGGACGGTAGTTCGCGAAGAACGGGGTGTGGCGCCCGCCCTCTTCCTTGGTCAGGATGTAGACCTCGGCCTCGAACTTGGTGTGCGGGGTGACCGAGCCGGGCTTGCAGAGAACCTGGCCGCGCTCGACGTCCTCACGACCCACGCCGCGCAGCAGCGCGCCGATGTTGTCGCCCGCCTCGCCGCGGTCCAGCAGCTTGCGGAACATCTCGACGCCGGTGACGGTGGTCTTCTTGGTGTCGCGGATGCCGATGATCTCGATTTCCTCGCCCACGGTGACCACGCCGCGCTCGACGCGGCCGGTGACCACGGTGCCGCGGCCCGAGATCGAGAACACGTCCTCGATCGGCATCAGGAACGGCTGGTCGATCGGGCGCGCCGGGGTCGGGATGTACTCATCCACCGCCGCCATCAGCTCGGCGATCTTTTCCTTGCCGATGTTGTCGTCGCGGTCCTCGAGGGCGGCCAGGGCCGAACCCGCGATGATCGGGATGTCGTCGCCCGGGAAGTCGTAGTCCGACAGAAGCTCGCGCACTTCCATCTCGACCAGCTCCAGAAGCTCCTCGTCGTCGACCTGGTCGACCTTGTTGAGGAACACGACCAGCGAGGGCACGCCGACCTGGCGCGCGAGCAGGATGTGCTCGCGGGTCTGCGGCATCGGGCCGTCGGCGGCGTTCACCACCAGGATCGCGCCGTCCATCTGCGCCGCGCCGGTGATCATGTTCTTCACGTAGTCGGCGTGGCCGGGGCAGTCGACGTGGGCGTAGTGGCGCGCCTCGGTCTCGTACTCCACGTGCGCGGTCGAGATGGTGATCCCGCGGGCCTTCTCTTCCGGCGCGCCGTCGATCTCGTCATACGCCTTGAACTCGCCGAACTGCTTCGTGATCGCAGCCGTCAGGGTGGTCTTCCCGTGGTCCACGTGACCGATCGTGCCGATGTTCACGTGCGGTTTCGTGCGCTCGAACTTACCTTTAGCCATC
>NZ_JBOCEF010000105.1:233-1329 GCF_050586345.1 Rhodovulum sp. DZ06 | reverse complement strand
CCCGGCGCGCATCTGCACCAGCACGTCCGTCCCCCCGGCGAGAAAGCGCGTCACCCCCGGGGCGGAGGTCGCGATGGACGCCGCGGCCTCGAATGACGATGGCTTGTGATATCGCATGCGAAATCCCTGTTGGTTTGCGCCGTTCGCAAGGCGCCGCCGCGGGCCCTCAGGCCCCGGCGCCGAATTCCCTGGCGTGCAGCCAGTCGGCATGGCGCGGCGCGCGCCTGGTGCGGCTCCATTCCTCGAGCATGTCCCATTTCACCGCGTCGAGCTTCTGCATCGCCGCCGCCCGGTCCGGGTCGGGCGCGGCGAGCTCGATCCGGTGGCCGTTGGGATCGAAGAAATAGATGGAATGGAAGATGCTGTGATCGGTGACCCCGAGCACCTCGATCCCGTTCGCCTCGAGATGCGCCTTGTACTCCAGCAGCGTCGCCCGGTCCTTCACCTGGAAGGCGATGTGCTGGACCCAGGCGGGGGTGTTCTCGTCCCGGCCCATATCGGGCTTGGTCGGCAGCTCGAAGAAGGCGAGCACGTTGCCGTCGCCGGCGTCGAGGAACAGGTGCATGTAGGGATCGGGCTCATGGGTCGAGGGCGCCTGGTCCTCGGCGATGGCGAGCACGAAATCCATGTTGAGCATCGTGGTGTAGAACGCGGCCCCCTCCTTCGCATCGCGGCAGCGATAGGCGACGTGGTGGATCTTCTCGATCTTCATGTCCGGTCCTCCTCCGACCTTCGGTCCCGGGGCATCCCTCCCGCCGGGCCTGAACGTGTTTAGTATTGGAGAACAAATTAGGCGAAGGGAAATTGTGGCGCCTGCAACGAAAAGGGGCGGCCCGCCCGCGCGCCGCCCCTTGTTCCCCCTGGAACCCTCGCCCCGCCCGCGGCGGGACCCGCCACCCATCCGGGGCGCCGCCCGCCGACCACCCGAAGGCGGGTTCGGCCACCCGTCCGGGGCTCCGCCCGCTGATGGCCCGAAGGCCCCACTGGGGCCTTCGCCCGCCAAAGGCGGGTTCGGCCATCCGTCCGGGGCTCCGCCCGCTGATGGCCCGAAGGCCCCACTGGGGCCTTCGCCCGCCAAAGGCGGGTTCGGCCATCC
>NZ_JBOCEF010000105.1:0-133 GCF_050586345.1 Rhodovulum sp. DZ06 | reverse complement strand
GTCCGGGGCTCCGCCCGCTGATGGCCCGAAGGCCCCACTGGGGCCTTCGCCCGCCAAAGGCGGGTTCGGCCATCAGCCCTGCAACGCCTCCCACATCTCGCGGTCGCGCTCGGCCGTCCACACCCGCGGGGTG
>NZ_JBOCEF010000104.1:0-1343 GCF_050586345.1 Rhodovulum sp. DZ06 | reverse complement strand
CGGTTCTTGCGCAGGAATTCCGACACGCTGTCGGCCAGCAGCAGCATCCCCGCGCCCGAGGCCAGGATCGAGATGGCCCCCTCGCTCTTACGCCGGTTCGGTGATCGCGGCGATGATGTGCGAGGCCCGCTCGGCGCCGCCGAGGGCGGCTTCGGCGAAGGCCTTCGGGCCGCCATGCAGCCGGTCCAGCGCCTCGAAGGCCGAATCCATGTAGTCCGGGTGCACGGTGAACAGCGCCGAGCGGGCGGCCTCGTCGACATGGCCGCGCAGCTGCGGGTCGGGCTTCCACAGCTTGTTGGTGGCCATGTAGTTCTCGATGATCCGGGCCTTCGGAGTCCCGACCAGCGACAGGATCAGCGCGGCGGTCAGCCCGGTGCGGTCCTTGCCCGCGGTGCAGTGGAAGATCGCGGGACGCCCGTCGGCGGCGGATTCCAGCGCCGTGCGCACGGCCGAGGCGAAGGTGTCGCCGAAATCCTCGACGTAGCCGCGATAGGACCGGGTCATGGCGTCATGCGCATGGGCATGGGTCAGGGGAGCGCCCGCGGCGATCTCGGCGGCGTATTCGCGGGTGCGCGGCTCCACCGGGTGCGGCGCGCGGCGGATGGCGAGGCCCTCGGGCAGCTCCTGCGGGCGCTCGGCCGCCTCGGCCACGCCGCGCAGGTCGATGATGACCCCGGGATGCATGGCCTTGAGGCGCGCCATGTCGTCCGCGGGCAGGTCCCGCGGGACCGGCGCGCGATAGAGGAGGTGGCGCCGCAGGACCCGGCCCGGCCCGGCGGGCAGGCCGCCGAGGTCGCGGAAATTGGGCATGGCGTGGAGGAGATGGGCCTGGGGCGTGGTCATGGGGGCTCCGGGATGTGGCGCGCTTGCGGGCGGCGGCCCGGCGCTGCGGCGGCCCCGGCGGACGGGGCGGAGGATGGGAAGGCCGCGCCCGGCGGAACCGGCGCGGGGGCCGGGCCGGGGCGGCGGAGGATGGGCCGCGGCGGCGCGCGGCGGGTCGGGCGCGATCCTGCACCGGGCGGTCCGCGAAATCCAGAGCCGCATGGCGGAAGGCGACGCCGCGGCCCGAGCGGCGGCGGCATGTCGATGCGGATCGGAGCGTCGGCGCCGCCCCATGCACCGGGGCTCAGAGAAAGACGCCGCGGCGAAGCACCATGCCCCCGCCGATCCCAGGCGCGACGCGAGCGGGAGGAGAGGGGGAGCGGGGGGGGGGGGGGGGGGGGGGGGGACCCCCCCCCCCCCCCCCCCCCCCCCACCCCCGCCGAACACCCCCCCCCCCCCCCCCCCCCCCCCCCCCCCCCCCCCCCCCCCCCCCCCCCCCCCCCCCCCCCCCCCCCCCCCCC
>NZ_JBOCEF010000103.1:0-1408 GCF_050586345.1 Rhodovulum sp. DZ06 | reverse complement strand
GATCGTCGAGGCGGGCTGGCTGCCGGGGACCGGCGCCGAGGCCGGGCGCTGAGCGATCCGGGCGGGTCCGGGCCGGGCGGCGCGGTCTCCGATCCCGCCGCCGCCATCGCCCGATTTTCGCCGGATTCGCCCCTCAACCCCCGCGCGGCGGGGGCGAATCCCGGCGCGGCGGCGCAAAACGCCGCAAACGCGCCCCTGCGCCCTCGCGCGCTGTTGACCGCCCCGCGGGGCCGGGATACCCCAAGCCCGAACTGTATTCCGCCGCATCCAAGGCCCAAGGAGCGACCATGAAAACGACCCGCATCGTCAAGAACATCCTTTCCAACTACGAGTCCGACAACCCCGGCGTGAAGGGCAACCTGGCCCGCATGCTGATGGAGGGCAAACTCGGCGGCACCGGCAAGATGATCATCCTGCCCGTGGACCAGGGGTTCGAGCATGGCCCGGCCCGCTCCTTCGCGCCGAACCCGGCCGCCTATGACCCGCATTACCACTACCAGATGGCGATCGACGCGGGCCTCAACGCCTACGCCGCGCCGCTGGGCATGCTGGAGGCGGGCGCCGACACCTTCGCCGGCCAGATCCCGACCATCCTGAAGATGAACTCGGCCAACTCGCTGATGTCGGGCACCGCGGGCAAGGACCAGGCCGTGACCGCCTCGGTCAACGACGCGCTGCGCATCGGCGCCTCGGCCATCGGCTTCACCATCTACCCCGGCTCGGACTGCGCGCTCGACATGATCGAGGAGATCCGCGAGCTGCGTGAAGAGGCCGCCTCGGTCGGCATCGCCACCGTGCTGTGGTCCTACCCGCGCGGCGAGGGCATCTCCAAGGAAGGCGAGACCGCGATCGACGTGGCGGCCTATGCGGCGCAGATCGCCGCCCTGGTCGGCGCGCACATCATCAAGATCAAGCTCTCGACCGATCACCTGATGCTGCCGGAGGCCAAGAAGGTCTACGAGGAGCAGGAGATCACCATCGCCGAGCAGGCCGACCGCGTGCGCCACTGCATGCAGGCCGCCTTCAACGGCCGCCGCATCGTCGTCTTCTCGGGCGGCGCCAAGAAGGGCGAGAACTCGGTCTATGACGACGCCCGCGCGATCCGCGACGGCGGCGGCAACGGCTCGATCATCGGCCGCAACACCTTCCAGCGTTCGCGCGAGGACGCGCTGGCCATGCTCCAGCAGCTGGTCGACATCTACAAGGGCAAGGCCTGATCCTTCCCCTTTCCCATCGCGGGAAAACGCGGACGCCCGGCGAGAGATCGCCGGGCGTCTTGCGTTTGAGGCGACGGAGCGGCGCGCGACCAGCCCGCGGATGGGGAGGGGGGCGGGGGGGGGGGGGGGGGGGGGGGGGGGGGGGGGGGGGGGGGGGGGGGGGGGGGGGGGGGGGGAGGGGGGGGGGGGGG
>NZ_JBOCEF010000102.1:0-1951 GCF_050586345.1 Rhodovulum sp. DZ06 | reverse complement strand
CCCCCCCCCCCCCCCCCCCCCCCCCCCCCCCCCCCCCCCCCCCCCCCCCCCCCCCCCCCCCCCCCCCCCCCCACTTTAACCCAAGAAAATCACCCCAGGCCCGCCTCGCGCATCAGGGCGGCGGCTTCCTCCTCTTCCAGCCGCAGGCGGGCCTCGCCATGGATCGGCACCTTCCCGGCCTCGAGCAGCAGCGGCGCGGCGAGGGGCGTCACGTGGGGCGCCTTCACATGGCGCACGGCCCCGGCGGCGCGGGCGCACATCTCCTCGATCCGGTCGAAATCCACGAGGCCCCGCATCGCCTCGTCCCGCGTGATCCGCAGCATCAGGTGGTCCGGGTCGTACTTGCGCAGCGTGTCATAGAGGATGTCCGACGAGAACGTCGCCTGCCGCCCCGACTTGCGCTGGCCGGGCATGTTCCGCTCGATCAGCCCCGCCACCACGGCGGCGGCGCGGAAGGTGCGCTTCATCACCGCGTTCTCGCCGAGCCAACCGTCCAGCCCCTCGCGCAAGCCTTCCACGGCCAGCAGCGGCGCCGGATCCTCCACCGCCTCAAGCCCCCAGATCAGCAGCGCGTAATCCGAGGCGACGAAGCCCAGCGGCGCCAGCCCGGCCGCCTCCATCCTGCGCGTCAGCAGAAGCCCCAGCGTCTGCATCGCGTTGCGCCCGGCAAACCCGTAGACGCACAGGTGCTGCCGCCCGTGATGGGGGAACGTCTCGCACAAGAGCCCCTCGCGCGTGGGCAGTTCCGAGATCCGCGCCTGCGTCCCCAGCCAGTCCTGCACGTGGCCCGGCAGCGCGCCCCAGCGCCCCGGGTCCTGCAGGATCTCCAGCACCCGGTGCGCGAGCAGGGTCGAGGTCGCCAGCTTGGTCCCCGAGAACACCGCGATCTTCGGCTCCTTGCCCCCGCGGGTCACCTCCAGCGCCATCTCGCGCAGCGCCGTCATCCGCACCACCTCGCCGCCGATCAGGAAGGTGTCGCCGGGGGCGAGCGAGGCGGCGAAGGCTTCCTCGACCTCGCCCAGCTTCGGGCCGAAACCGCGCTTGCCCGCCAGCCGCACGCCCAGCTTCTCGGTGTCCACGATGGTGCCGAGATTCATGCGGATGATCCGGGCCGAGCGCGGGTCGCGCAGGCGCATCCTGCCGTCCGGCCCCTCCATCAGCCGTTTCCAGCGGTCATAGGCCTTCAGCGCATAGCCGCCGGTGGCGCAGAACTCGAGGCAATCGTCGAAGGCGGCGCGCGGCAGCCCGGCATAGCCCCCGGCGCGGCGGACCTCGGCGAACAGGGCGGTCGGGTCGAACGGCCCGGCGCAGGCGGTGGCGAGGATGTGCTGGCAGAGCACGTCCAGCGCCCCCGGCGGGCGCGCCTCGCCGTCGAGGTCATGGGCGCGCACCGCCTCCAGAGCGGCCACGCACTCCACCTCCTCGAACCGGTTGGCGGGGACGAGGATGGCGCGCGATGGCGCGTTGAAGCGGTGATTGGCCCGCCCGATCCGCTGCACCAGCCGCTTGACGTTCTTCGGCGCGCCGACCTGGATCACCAGGTCCACGTCGCCCCAGTCGATCCCGAGGTCGAGCGAGCCGGTGCAGACCACGCCGCGCAGCGCCCCCGCGGCCATCGCCGCCTCCACCTTCCCGCGCGCCTCGCGCGAGAGGGAGCCGTGGTGCAGGCCGATGGGCAGCGTCTCGTCATTCACGGCCCAGAGCGCCTGGAAGAACAGCTCCGCCTGCGCGCGGGTGTTGATGAAGACGAGGGTGGTGTTCGCCTTGCGGATCTCCTCCATCACCGCCGCGGCGGCGTGACGCCCCCCCTGGCCGGACCAGGGCGGCGGGGTCCCGGCGGAGAGGATGGTGATGTCGGGGTCGGGCCCCGGGTCGGCCAGCAGCAGGCGGCCGGGTTGCGAGGGGGGAGAGGGGGGGCGCGCCTGCGCCGACGCGCCGCCGCCGTCCTGAT
>NZ_JBOCEF010000101.1:0-2474 GCF_050586345.1 Rhodovulum sp. DZ06 | reverse complement strand
GGGGGGGTGGGGCGGGGGGGGGGGGGGGGGGGGGGGGGGGGGCGGGGGGGGGGGCGCCCTCCCTCCCCCCCCCCCCCGCACCCCCTCCCTCCGCAGACTGGGTTTGCGCGCCCGTCGATCCCCCGGCCCCCTTCCAAAAAGGTTGCGGGAGGTGGGGGTCCGGGGGGGGGGGGGGGGGGGCCCCCCCCCCCCGACACGCAACACCAACCATCCGCGTCCCCCGAAAGGCCCACCCCATGACCACCGCCCTCGCCGCCCTCCGCGCCCCGCTCTTCGTCCCCGCGACCCGCCCCGAGCGGTTCGCCAAGGCGGCTTCCTCGGGCGCCGACGCGGTGATCCTGGACCTCGAGGACGCCGTGGCGCCCGCGGACAAGCCCGCCGCCCGGGCCGCGCTCCGGGCCGATTTCACCGACCTGCCGGTGATCGTCCGCATCAACCCCGCCGGGACGCCCTGGCACGCGGAGGACCTCTCCGCCGCCGCCGCGCATCCCTTCGCGGCGGTGATGCTGCCCAAGGCGGAGAGCGCGGCGGCGGTGGAGGCCGCGGCCGCCGCGACCGGGCTGCCGGTGCTGGCGCTGGTGGAGACGGCGCATGGCCTCGCCGCCGCGCGGCGGATCGCGCCCGCAGCGGCGCGGATGGTGTTCGGCTCGATCGATTTCTGCGCCGATCTCGGCTGCGATCCGCTTCCGGCGGTGCTGGACGCCGCGCGGTTCGAACTGGTGCTGGCCGCCCGCCTCGCCGCCGCGCCCGCGCCCTGGGACGGGGTGACGGCGAACCTGGCCGACCCGGGCGCCGCGGCGGCGGATGCGGCCCATGCGCGGGCGATGGGGATGGGCGGCAAGCTGTTGATCCACCCGCGCCAGGCCGCCCCGGTGCGCGACGCCTTCCGCCCGTCCGAGGCGCAGGTGGACTGGGCGCGCCGGGTGCTCGCCGCCGGGGACGGGACCTCCCAGGTGGATGGCGAGATGGTGGACGAGCCGGTGCGCCTGCGCGCCCGCGCCATCCTCTCCGCCGCCGAGGGGTAAGCGCGCCCGCACGGGGTCTAGCCGGGCCGCCCCAGGCCCGGCGCCGGGCAGGCCCACGGCCCCAGTGCCCCAGGGACGCCCAGACGCCCGACGCCCGACGCCCGACGCCCGACGCCCCGCCAATCCCCACCTTCCCCCACGGCGCAACCCGGGATCGGCGCGCCCGGGCGGCGCAGCCGCCCTCCGCCCGCGAATGGGGGGCTCGCCCCCCTGAGCGGTCGGACATGTCCCAAAACAAAGGGGGTGCAGGGGGTCGCCCCCTGCCCGGGGGGCATCGGGGGGACTGGTCCCCCCGACACGCAGCGCCCGAATTCAGCCCTCCGCAACCCGCGTCGCCCCCGCCCAGAGCCCCGCCGCCACGCTTTCCTCCACCACCTCGCGCAGCAGGCCCGCCGCGGCCTGCGCCGCGCGGGTGGCGGGCCGCCCCGCCGCCTCGGCCAGCGAGGCGCGCCGCCGCAGCCGCTCGCCGCCGAAGCGCCGCACCACCAGCCGCCCGTCCCGCTCCTCCTCGGCCACCGCGCGCCAGGGCAGGACCGAGACGCCATGCCCCTCGGCCACCAGCCGCTTGATGTTGGAATAGCTGTCGATCTCGATCTGCGGCGCCAGCTGCACGCCCTCCGCCCGCGCCACGCGGTCGAGCATCGCGCGCAGCCCGTGCGCGCCGCTCGGCAGCACCAGGGGGGCCTCGGCCAGCGGGGCCACGCCGTCCAATTCCCCGGCCTCGGCGCCGGGCGGGGCCAGCGCCACCAGTTCTTCATCCAGCAGCGGGGTCAGGCGCACGCCCATGCGCCGCGCCGCCGCCGCATCGAGGTAGAGGACCGCGAGGTCCACCCGCCCGTCCCTCAGCCACTCGGCGACGAAGCCGCTCATCGCCTCGGCCAGTTGCAGGCGGATCCCCGGGTAGCGCGCGCGGGTGCGGGCGATGAGGGGGGCCGCGGTCATGTCGGCGATGGTGCCCGGCAGGCCGATCCGCACCAGCCCGCCCGGGGCGGCGCCGAGGCCGCGGACCTCTTCCTCCATCCGCTCGAAATCGAGGAGCAGCGCCCGGGCGCGTTCGGCCAGCAGCGCCCCCGCCTCGGTCGGGACCACGCCGGTCGAGGAGCGCAGGAGGAGCTGGGCGCCCAGCTCCTCCTCCATCCGCCGCACATGGGCCGAGAGGGCGGGCTGGGCGACGCCGAGCCGGGCGGCGGCGCGCGAGACCGCGCCTTCCTCGGTGATCGCCAGGAAATACCGCAACTGGCGCAGGTCCATCGCCGCCCCTTCCAACCCTTCAGGGCGCGCAATCTAACCCGGCGCGCGCACCGGGTCACCCAGCCCCCGACAAAAAGGGGGTGCAGGGGGTCGCCCCCTGCCAGGGGGGCATCGGGGGGAATGGTCCCCCCGACATCCACGCCCCGAAACCATGCGAAACGCCCGCCCCTCACTCCGGCGGCGGCGGCATTCCCCTCC
>NZ_JBOCEF010000100.1:0-3038 GCF_050586345.1 Rhodovulum sp. DZ06 | reverse complement strand
GGGGGCGTGGGGGGGGGGGGGGGGGGTGGGGGGGGGGTGGGGGGGGGGGGGGGGGGGGGGGGGGGGGGGGGGGGGGGGGGGGCGCAACCCCCCCCCCCCCCCCCCCCCCCCCCCCCCCCCGCTCCCCCCTCCATCCCGCGGCGGGGCGCTTACGGGCAGGCCTTGCGCCATTTGCCGAGGACGGAGAAGCGAGACAGGCTGATGTGGAACGTGTCCTCGGCGTTGAACCAGCCGGGCGAGACCTTGAGCGGCGATCCGGGCGCGGCGCACCAGAAATAGTCCTCCATCCGGCCGCCGGTCTCGGCCATGTGTTTCGCGCAGCTGCCCTCGCAGGGGTCGTGGGTCATGACCCCCGCCTTGCGATTCTCCTCGGCCCAGGCCAGCGCCACCTCCATCGCCGCTTCGCGGGCGGCCTGCGGCGCGGCGGCGTCCAGTTCGACCGAGCAGCCCTGGATCTTCAACTTCCGCGCCTTGCGGGCGCTGAGCATCATGCGGATGGTCAGCCCTTCCTGCGGCAGGTCGTAGACGGCGCGGTCAGTGGTCTTGCCCCACTCCTCCTCGGACAGCAGCGGCAGGTCCGAGAGCAAACCGCGGTCATCGGCCTTCACCGCCTCGGCGCAGCGCTTCGCGCCCGCCATGACGTCGGCGCCGGTGATCTCGCCATACCCGATGGGGTCCGAGGCGGCCCCGGGCAGGGTCCAGTCCGGCCCCGCCTGCGCCGCGGTTCCCATCATGAGCACGACGCCCGCCAACCCGATCAACCGAAGCATGTCGCATTCCTTTCCGTTCAAAATTCCGGGCGCACCCTAACCGCCCGCGCCGCCGCCTAAAAGCCAACAAAAAGAAAGGGGAGGAGGGGGTTCGGGGGAGGAGGGTTCTCCCTCCTCCCCCGAGGGCTTGCACTTGGACCGCTAAGCGGTGGACCCTGCGCCCGCCGCAACCGCCCCGAGTCGGAAAGGACCTCCATGCCCGACGCATCCACGCGCCCCGTCTCCGGCGGCGCGCGTCCCTTCGCCCGCCATGAATGGCTGATCGCCTGGCGCTACATGCGCGCGCGTCGCCGCGAGGGGGGCGTGTCGACCATCGTGTGGTACGCGCTTGTCGGCATCGCGCTGGCGGTGGGCACGCTGATCGTGGTCATGTCCGTCATGTCCGGCTTCCGCGAGGAGTTCACCTCCCGCATCCTGGGGGCAGAGGGGCATGTGAACATGTATCCGCGCACCACCTGGGTGGACGGGCGCGCGGTGCGCGACATCCATGATTACGAGGCGCTCGCCATCCGCGTCGCCGGGGTGCCGGGCGTGATCCGCGCCGCCCCGATGATCGAGCGGCAGGCGCTGCTGACCCATGGGCAGAACAATTCCGGCGCCGTGGTGCGCGGGATGCGCGGGCAGGACCTTCTGGCGCTGCCCTGGATCGCCAATCCCGAGCAATCCCAGGGCTCGCTGGACCGCTACGGCGAGGGCATCGCGCTCGGCTGGGGCGTGGCGCGGGAGCTGGGCGTGGGCGCGGGCGACAGGGTGACGATGATCCTGCCCAATGGCCGCGCGACCCCCTTCGGCATGGCGCCGAAACAGAAGACCTATGAAGTCACCTACGTCTTCCGCATCGGCCGCTCGGACGTGGACCGCACCCGCGTGTTCATGCCGTTCGAGGAGGCGCAGGACTATTTCAACCGCCAGGGCGTGGCGGACATGGTCGAGGCGGTGGTGGAGCGGCCCGACGCCCTCGGGACCGGGAGCGACCTTGACCGCGGCATCCGCGCCGCGGCAGGCGACGCCTACATCCCCTGGACCTGGAAGGACGCCAACGGCGCGTTCCTCTCGGCGCTGGATCTCGAGCGCAACACCATGTTCATGATCCTGTCGCTGGTGGTGCTGATCGCGGCGCTGAACATCGTCTCGGGGCTGGTGATGCTGGTGAAGAACAAGGGCCGCGACATCGGCATCCTGCGCACCATGGGCCTGCCGCAGGGGGCGATCCTGCGGATCTTCTTCCTCTGCGGCGCCGGGATCGGCGCGCTGGGGACGATCATCGGGACCATCCTCGGGGTGCTGTTCGTGATCTATATCGACCCGATCTTCGGCGCCGTGGACTTCCTCCTCGGGGGCGGGGTCTGGGACCCGGAGGTGCGGCTGATCTCCCGCTTCCCGGCGGAGCTGTCCTGGCCGATCGTGCTCAAGACCTCGGCCATGGCGCTGGGTCTGTCCTTCGCCGTCACCTGGTTCCCGGCCCGCCGGGCGGCGCGGCTCGATCCCGTGGAGGCGCTGCGTTATGAGTGACCTGGTTCTGCGCCTCTCGGGCATTGCGCGCACTTATGGGAGCGGCCCCGCGGCGGTCGAGGTGCTGAAGGGCTGCGACCTGCAGGTGGCGGCGGGCGAGGTGGTGGCGATGACCGCCCCCTCCGGCTCCGGCAAATCCACGCTGCTGCATATCGCGGGCCTTCTCGACAAGCCCGATGCGGGCACGGTCGAGGTGGTGGGCCACGACATGACCGCCGAGCGGTCCGACGCCGTGCGCACCGCGATGCGGCGGCGCGAGATCGGCTTCGTCTACCAGTTCCACCACCTGATGCAGGAATTCACCGCGGCCGAGAACGTCGCCATCCCGCAGCTGGCCGAGGGCGCCTCCATGGCCGCCGCCACGGCCCGGGCGGGCGAGCTGCTCGAAGCGATGGGCCTTTCGGGCCGCGCCACGCACCGGCCCGCCGAGCTGTCGGGCGGCGAGCAGCAGCGCGTCGCCATCGCCCGGGCGCTCGCCAACGGCCCGCGCCTGCTGCTGGCCGATGAGCCGACCGGGAACCTCGACCCCGAGACCTCGGAGAAGGTCTTCGCCGCCCTCCGGGCCGCCCTCGCCGAAGCCGGGGCAGGGGCGCTGATCGCCACCCATAACCTCGAGCTGGCGGCGCGGATGGATCGGCAGGTGCGCTTGGAAGGCGGCGCGCTGGTCTGATTGCGCTGCGCGCGGGGGGGGGGGGGGGGGGGGGGGGGGGGGGGGGGGGGGGGGGGGGGGGGGGGGGGGGGGGGGGGGGGGGGGGG
>NZ_JBOCEF010000099.1:0-3269 GCF_050586345.1 Rhodovulum sp. DZ06 | reverse complement strand
CCCCCCCCCCCCCCCCCCCCCCCCCCCCCCCCCCCCCCCCCCCCCCCCCCCCCCCCCCCCCCCCCCCCCCCCCCAAGCAGCGCCCTCAGAAGTCCCCGGGAACCTCCTCCGGCGCCACGTGCGGCAGCGGCACGATGTCGGGGCGCCCGTTCAGCCCCTCCACATCCATGCCCGCGGTCTTCTTGTAGTTGGCGGCCATCTGCTCCAGCTCGGCGCGGGTGATGACCTCCTCGATGTCCTCGAACCCGTCCGGCGCGCGTTCTTCCACCAGGTCGAGCACCTTGTCCGGGCCGTCGCCGCGATTGGCGAGCACCACCGCGTTGACCGCGGGTCGGCGGGCCTCGTCATAGGCCATCAGCGCCGCGGGGCCGACGCCGAGCTCGAGGAACTTCGCCACCATGACGCGCGCGTCGATGATCGCCTGCGAGGCGCCGTTGGAGCCGATCGGGTACATCGCGTGCGCCGCATCGCCGAGCAGCGTCATCCGCCCATGGGTCCAGGCGCCCAACGGATCGCGGTCGACCATCGGGTATTCGTAGATCTTCTCGGCCCCGCGGATGATCGCGGGCACGTCGATCCAGTCGTAATTGTAGCCGTCGAAGCGCGGCAGCACGTCCTCGGCCTTGCCTTCCAGCGTCCAGTCGGCGCGGCTGTCGAGGGTGTCCATCGGCAGGGTGAGGTCGGCGATCCAGTTGATGACCGACAGCCCCTCGCCCGCATCGTCGATGGGATAGCAGACGAACTTGGTGTCCTTGTCGCCGATCATCGCCATCGAGCGCCCGGTGCGGTAGCGCGGGCCGATGGTGACGCCGCGCCACATCATCGTGCCGCCCCAGACGGGCGCGCCCTCGGTCGGGAACAGCAGCTTGCGCGCCGCCGAATGGATGCCGTCGGCGGCGACGAAGACCGTGCCGCGGGCCGAGCCGATGACCTCGCCCGTGCTGCGCGCGCCGAGGGTGACGACGATCTCGTCCCCTTCCTCGTGCCAGTTGAGGCAGGAGATCCCGGTCTTGATCACGTCCTCGCCCGCGCGCTGTTTCAGGCGCTCGAGCAGCATCATCTGCATCCGCCCGCGATGGATCGAGAACTGCGGCCACTTGTAGCCCGCCCCGGCGCCGCGCGGCTCCGCCCAGATGTCCTTGCCGTTCTTGGCGGCGTAGACGACTTCTTCCGTGCGCAGCGCGATCCGGTCGAGGTCCGGCAGCAGGCCCAGCTCGGCCAGCTCGCGCACCGCGTGGGGCTGCACGTTGATGCCGACGCCGAGGGGGGCGATGGTCTCCACCGCCTCGTAGATCTGGAACGGGATGCCCGCCTGGTGAAGGCTGAGGCCGAGCGTGAGGCCGCCGATCCCGGCGCCCGCGATGATGACGGTCATGACTGTCCCCTCCGGTTCGGCGCGCGCGGCCTCTCCCCGGGCCGCGTCTGCGCGAAGGGGGTTAAAGCGCCGTTTCGCCCGCCGCGCAACCGGACGGGGCGGCGCAGGCGCGGGGCGGGACGGGCGCCTGCGCGGGGCGCAAGGAATGCGGGGCGAAACGGTTGCGGCGGGGAACGAAGGCCCGGGGGGAAGGGGCGGCCCGGGCGGGGCGTGCCGGGTGGGGCATGGTGGGCGGTGAGAGGCTCGAACTCCCGACATCCTCGGTGTAAACGAGGCGCTCTACCAACTGAGCTAACCGCCCCCATCGCGGGGCCGGGCGCAGGCATAGGCGAGCCGGCGCGGTTGGTCAATCGGCCGCAGCGCCCCGGCGCCCGCGCGCCCCGGCCTTGCCGCCCCCGCGCCCGGCCCCTACAGTCCCGCCGCCCCGCCCCCGGCGGGAGGACCGGACCTGAAGGAGCGCCCCGATGACCGACGCAGCCGCCGAAGTGGGCGAGGCCGAGAAGGCCCGCGCCTCCGACTGGTTCCGCACCCTGCGCGACCGCATCTGCGCCGCGTTCGAGGGGCTGGAGGACGCGCAGGCGACCGGCCCCCACGCCGATCTTTCGCCCGCCCGGTTCGAGCGCAAGGAGACGAAGCGCGCCGGCGAGGGCGAGGGCGACGCCTCTTCCAGAGATGGTGGCGGCGGCGAGATGTCGGTGATGCGCGGCGGGCGGTGTTTCGAGAAGGTCGGGGTCAACATCTCCACCGTCTACGGCACGCTCGGCGACATGGCGCGCCGCTCGCTCTCCTCGCGCGGGGTGCCGGGGCTGGACGAGGATCCGCGGTTCTGGGCCTCGGGGATTTCGCTGGTGGCGCACATGCGCTCGCCCAAGGTGCCGGCGGTGCACATGAACACCCGCATGTTCTGGACGCCCCAGGCCTGGTGGTTCGGCGGCGGCGCCGACCTCAACCCGATGCGCGAGGTCCCCGAGGACACCGCCTTCTTCCACGACCAGTTGAAGATCGCCTGCGACCGGCACGACGCGGGCTACTACCCCCGCTTCAAGGCCTGGGCGGACGAGTATTTCATGATCCGCCACTGGAACGAGCCGCGCGGCGTCGGCGGCATCTTCTACGACGATCTGAACACCGGCGACTGGGAGGCGGATTTCGCCTTCACCCAATCCGTCGGCGACGCCTTCCTCAAGGCATACCAGCCCATCGTCGAGAAACGCATGGACGAGGCCTGGACCGCCGAGGACCGCGAGCACCAGCTGGTCCGCCGCGGCCGCTACGCCGAGTTCAACCTGGTCTATGACCGGGGCACCCAGTTCGGCCTGCAGACCGGGCACAACCCGGAAGCCGTCCTCATGTCCCTGCCGCCCGAGTGCAAGTGGCCGTGAGCGGGCCCGCCGCCCTGCCCTGCGGCGCGTGGGAGGCGCCGTCCGAGGACGATTTCGCCGCCCTCGCCGCCGCCGCCTTCGCGGAGCTGCCGGACCAGATCCGCGCCGCCTGCGACGGGCTCGCCATCCGCATCGCCGATTTCGCCGATGACGAGACGCTGGACGAGATGGGGATCGAGGACGGGTTCGAGCTGACCGGCCTCTATCGCGGCGTCTCGCTGCCCGAGAAATCCAGCATGGACGTGGCGCCGATGCCGGACGAGGTCTGGCTCTATCGTCGCCCGATCCTCGACGAATGGGCCGCGCGCGGGGATGTCGGCCTCGGGGCGCTGGTCGCCCACGTGCTGATCCACGAGATCGCGCACCATTTCGGCTGGTCGGATGACGAGATCGCCGCGGTGGATGACTGGCGGCTGTGACGGACGTTGGTGAGGGGCGGCCCGGGGGGGGGGGGGGGGGGGGGGGGGGGGGGGGGGGGGGGGGGGGGGGGGGGGGGGGGGGGGGGGGGGGGG
>NZ_JBOCEF010000098.1:0-3546 GCF_050586345.1 Rhodovulum sp. DZ06 | reverse complement strand
TCAGCCCCGCGCCTTCATCGCCTTCAGCACCTTGTGAGGCGCCATGGGCAGGTGGCGCAGCCTTGCGCCGGTGGCGGCGTGGATGGCGTTGGCGATGGCCGGGAGGGGCGGGGCGATCCCCGTCTCGCCCACGCCGCGCACGCCGTAGGGATGGCCCGGGTTCGGAACCTCCACGATCACCGTGTCGATCATCGGCAGGTCCGAGGCCACCGGCACCCGGTAGTCGAGGAAGACCGGGTTCTGCAGCCGCCCGTCCTTGCCGTAGACATACTCCTCGTTCAGCGCCCAGCCGATGCCCTGCGCGGCGCCGCCCTGGTACTGGCCCTCGACATAGGCCGGGTGGATCGCCCGCCCCGCATCCTGCACCACCAGGTAGCGCAGGATCGTGCTGCGCCCCGTCTCGGGATCGACCTCGAGATCCACGACATGCGCGCCGAAGCTGGCCCCGACGCCGCCCATGGTGCTCTCGTGATGGCCCGAGATCGGCCCGCCGGTCGAGCCCATCTTTCCCGCGATCTCCTTGATCGACATCGGCGGGAACTTGCCGGCATTGGGGCCCGCGGGGCGCGCGGCGCCGTCCGCCCATTCGACGGCGTCCTCGTCGATGCCCCATTCCTTCGCGGCGCGGCGGCACATCTCCCGGATCGCCTGTCCGGCGGCCTTCACCGCCGCCTTGCCGCTGGCGAAGGTGGCGCGCGACCCGTGCGTGGGCTCGTTCACCCCCAGCGCGCCGGTCTCGACCACGTTGACCCGGACGTCCTCGTACGGGATGCCCAGCGTCTCGGCGACCATCAGGCCGATGGAGGCGCGCAGACCGCCGATATCGGGCGTGCCGATCGAGACCTGCGCGGTCCCGTCCTCGCCGATCGCCATCGACACCGAGGTCTCGCCGCCATGGTTGAACCAGTAGCCGACGGCCATGCCGCGGCCCTGGTTCGCGCCCAGCGGGGCCTGCAGGTTGGGATGCGCCTTCACCGCTTCGAGCACCTCGACGAGGCCGATGGAGCCGAACTTGGGCCCGTAGCTGGCCTGGTCGCCTTCCTTCACCGCGTTCTTCAGGCGCGTCTCGACCGGGTCGAGGCCCAGCTCGCGGCACATCTCGTCCACCAGGCTTTCGACCGCGAAGGCGCCCATGGGCGAGCCGGGGGCGCGGTAGGCGGCGCATTTGGGGCGGTTGGCGAGCACGTCGTAGCCCACGTGCTGGATGTTCGCGATCCTGTAGCCCGCGAAGGCGCAATAGAGGGCCATGTCCACGGGCGCGCCGGGGAAGGCGCCGCCCTGCATGCGGAACTCGGCCTTCGCCGCCGTGATGGTCCCGTCCTTCTTCATGCCGATCTTCACGTCCATCGACGCCGAGGCGGTCGGGCCGGTGGCGCGCAGCACCTCGGAGCGGGACATGACCAGCTTCACGGGCCGTCCGCCCGCCTTCTTCGACAGCGCCAGCGACAGCGGCTCCATGAAGATGGTGGTCTTGCCGCCGAAGCCGCCGCCGATCTCGGACGGGGTCACGCGCAGCTGCGCGGCCTCGAGGCCCAGCACGTCCGCGCACATCTTGCGGATGAACCACTGGCCCTGGGTGCAGACCCACATCTCGCCCTTGCCGTCGGCGCCGAGCTGCCCGAGGCAGGCATGGGGCTCGATATAGCCCTGGTGCGTCGCCTCGGTGCGGTAGGCGTTCTCCATCACGAGATCCGCCTCGGCGAAGCCCGCCTCGACATCGCCGCGGCCGAACTCCATGTAGCGCACCACGTTGGGATGGAGGCCCTCCGGCACGGTCGGATCGGCGGCGCCCGCGCGGATCACCGGGGCGCCCTCGGCCATCGCCTCGTCCACGTCCGTCACGTGCGGCAGGACCTCGTACTCCACCTCCACCAGCCGCGCGGCGTCCTGCGCGATCAGCGCCGAGGTCGCGGCGATTGCGGCCACCGCGTGGCCGTCATAAAGCGCCTTTTCCCCCGCGATGGTGTTTTCCTGCAGGTTCCACGCCTCGCCCGTCAGCCCCTCGGGGAAGTCGGCGCGGGTGACCACGGCCTTCACCCCGGCCAGCGCCTCGGCCTTGCTGGCGTCGATCCGCACGATCCGCGCATGGGCGTGGGGCGAGCGGACCACGGCGGCGAACAGCATCCCCGGGGCGGAGATATCGGCCCCGTAGCGCGCGCGCCCGGTGACCTTGTCGAGCCCGTCGGGGCGGTCGGGGCGGGTTCCGACGAGGGCCGCGGCCCCCGTGATCTCGTCCTTCGGCATCAGGCCGTCTCCCTCATCTCGGCGGCGGCGTCGAGGACGGCGCGCACGATCTTGTCATAGCCGGTGCAGCGGCAGAGGTTGCCCGCGAGCCAGTAGCGGACCTCCTCCGCGGTCGGGTCGGGGGTCTTCTCCAGCAGCGCCTTGGCGGCGACCAGGAAGCCCGGGGTGCAGAAGCCGCACTGGAGCGCCGCGTGTTCCACGAACTTGCGCTGCAGCGGGTGCAGCACGCCGCCATCGGCGACGCCCTCGATGGTGCCGATGGACTTGCCCTCGGCCTCGACCCCCAGCACCAGGCACGAACAGACCAGGGTTCCGTCCAGCGTGACCGAGCAGGCCCCGCAATCGCCGGTCCCGCAGCCTTCCTTCGACCCGGTCAGCCCCAGGTGGTCGCGCAGGCAGTCCAGCAGCGTCTCGCGCGGGTCGGCGAGGAATTCGACCGCGTCGCCGTTGACGGTCGTGGTGACATGCACGCGGCTCATGCGCTCTCTCCTTTCGCGCGGGCGAAGGCGATCTTCGCGGCGCGTTTCGCCAGAACCCCGGCGATGTCGGTGCGGAACTCGACCGTCCCGCGCTTGTCGTCGATCGGCGCGCAGACCGCGCGGGCGGCCGCCGCCAGCGCCTCGAGCGCCGCGTCGTCCAGACCCGTGCCCATGATCGCCTCGGCCGCCTTCGGGGCCAGGACCACGGTCGCCGCGACGGCGCCGAGCGCGACGCGGGCCGAGACCACCTTGCCATCGGCCACCGCCAGGCTGACCGCGCAGCCCGCCACCGCGATGTCCATCTCGGTGCGCGGGATGAAGCGCAGGTAAGCGTCGCCGCCCCCCGCCCCGCGCGGCGGCAGGATCACGGCCGAGATCACGTCGCCCGGCTGCAGCGAGGTCTTGCCCGGACCGGCCGGGATCCGCTCGACCGGAACCGTGCGGGTCCCCTGCGGGCCGACGATCTCGACCGAGGCGCCGGCGGCGATCAGCCCCGGCGTGGAATCGGCGGCCGGGGAGCCGTTGCACAGGTTCCCGACCAGCGTCGCGCGGCCCTGCACCTGGGTCGAGCCGACCAGCTCCATCCCCTCGACCACCCCCGGCCAGTCGGCGCAGAGGCCCTCGTGCGCGCCGAGCTGCGCGCCCGGCACGGCCGCGCCGATCCGCCAGCCGCCCTCATCCGTCCGCGCGATGTCCAGCGCCCCGGGGATGCCCTTGAGGTCGATCACGTCGTCCGGCTGCACCATCCCGGCGCGCATCTGCACCAGCACGTCCGTCCCCCCGGCGAGAAAGCGCGTCACCCCCGGGGCGGAGGTCGCGATGG
>NZ_JBOCEF010000097.1:0-3640 GCF_050586345.1 Rhodovulum sp. DZ06 | reverse complement strand
CGCGCGCAAGCGGCGCGTGCGTGGGGGGGGCGTGTCGGGGGCGTCGGGAGGCGGGACGGGGCGCTGAAAGGGCGTTGGGGGGGGGGGGGGCCCCCCCCCCCCCCCCCCCCCACCCGACCCCCCCCCCCCCCCCCCCCCCCCCCCCCCTCCGCCCCTTCGCGTCCCCCAGCCGACCCCGGGAGGTCCGCCTTGCGCCGCCGCCAGTTCCTCGCCTCGCTTCTCTCCGTCGCCGCGACCCCCGCGCTGGCGCAGCGGCCGCAGAATGTCGGCCGCGACGTGGTGGGGCAGAGCCTCGAGGACATTCTCGAGCGCGGCTGGATCGTGTTCGGCCTCTACGACGATTTCGCCCCCTATTCCTGGGAGGAGAACGGCAAGCCCCGCGGCGTGGACGTGGAGATCGGCCGGCTGATCGCCGCCGACCTGGGCGTCGAGCCGCGCTTCCTGCTGCACGGCGCCGACGAGACCGTCGACGACGACCTGCGCAACATGGTCTGGAAGGGCCACTATATCGGCGGGCGCGTCGCCAACGTGATGCTGCGCGCGCCCTACAACCGCGAGCTGGCGATCCGCAACGAGCTGGTGGTCCTGCAGGGCCAGTACCAGAACGAGCGCATCGCCATCGCCTATGACGCCGCGTTCTACGAGGACGAGAAGCCCGTCCCGGCCTATTTCCGCTTCGACAAGGTGGGGGTGGAGAACGACTCGATCGCCGATTTCTACCTGTCGGGCATGGGGAACGGGGCCGTCGCGCCCAACATCCGCCGCTTCCGCTCGCCCGGCCTCGCGATGGAGGCGATGAAGGCGGGCGAGGTGCAGGCGGTGATGGGCGCGCAGGGCCAGCTCGAATGGTTCGCGAAGGACGAGGACCGCCTCGCCGTCCACGCCCCGCCCCTGCCGGGCCTGGCGGTGGGCGAATGGACCATCGGCATCGCCGTGCGCCACAACTGGCGCGCCCTCGGCTACGCCGTCGACGACGCGATCCGCGCCGCGGTGCAGGACGGGCGGATGGAACGGATCTTCGCCGATCACGGGCTGAGCTGGATCCCGCCCGAGTGGTGACGCGCCGCCCCCGGGCGACGCGGGGCGCTGATGCTGGGAGGATGACGATGACGACGAAGATGACGTTCGCGGGCACCCGCGCCGCCCTCGCGTTCGCGCTGGGCGCCGCCCCCGCCGCGGCCCTCGAGGGCCCGCGCACCCCGCTGGACGATCCGTTCGACAGCGCCATCTTCGCCGACCGCCAGGTCGAGGTGCTGGGCGACCCCGAGAAGATCCGCTTCGACGACCGCGTGATCGTGCGCGCCCCCCTCTCGGCCGAGGACAGCTTCAACGTGCCGGTCGAGGTCGACGCCACCGCCCTGTCGGACGTGGAGGAGATCGTCGTCTTCGTCGACTGGGGCCCGATCCCGAAAATTCTCTCCTACTTCCCCGGCAAGGCCGAGCCGCGCATCGCGCTGCGCTTCAAGATCGACCAGGCCACCCCGATCCGCGCCGCCGTGCGCACCGCGGACGGCGCGTGGCACGTGGGCGGGACCGAGATCGACGCCGCGGGCGGCGGCTGCACCGCGCCCGCCGTGGCCTATGCCGCCGACGACTGGGAGGAGAAGCTCGGCGAGGTCAACGGCCGCCTCTGGGCCGACACGGGCCGGGTGCGGATGATCGTCGATCACCCCATGGACACCGGCCTCGCCGACGGCATCCCGGTCTACATCATCGAGGACCTGGAGCTCTCGACCCCCGAGGGCGAGGTGATGGCCCGCCTGCAGCTGCACGAGCCGGTGAACGAGGACCCCGCCTTCACCCTGTTCTTCGCCGAAGGCTCCCTGCCCAATACGCTGGAGCTGCGCGGGCGCGACAATGGCGGCGCGCAGATCCGCGCCACCCTGCGCGGGGCGCCGACGGAATGAGCGGCGGGCCGTCCTCCTCCTCGCGCCGCCCCTCGCGCCGCGCCGCGCTGGGCCTGCTGGCGGCCGCCCCCGCCGCGTTGTCGGTGGGCCTCGGCGCCGCGCTGGCGCCCGCCCGGGTCTTCGCCGCCGCGCGCCATGTCTATGATCTCGCGCCCCGGCAGGTCGCCGACGGCATCTGGATGGTCGAGGGCGCCACGGAATACTTCACCCGCGAGAACGGCGGCGCCATCGTCAACATCGCCCTGGTCGAGACCCCGCGCGGCGTGATCGTCGTCGATACCGGCCCCTCGCGCCGCTATGGCGAGGCGCTGCGGGCCGCCGCCCAGCTGATCCACCCGCTCGGCGCGCAGGAGGCGCTGATCACCCACCACCACCCCGACCATTTCTTCGGCAACCAGGTCTTCGCCGACCTGCCGATCCGCGCGCTCGGCCCCACCGGGCTGATGGCGACGCAGATGGGCGACGCCTATGCCGACAACCTTTACCGGATGCTCGGCGACTGGATGCGCGGGACGGAACCCACCCCGCCGACGCGGGTGCTGCAGCCCGGCCCGGTCGAGATCCTCGGCCGCCGCTTCCAGGCGCTGGCGCTGAAGGGGCACACCGCCTCGGACCTCGCGCTGCTGGACGAGGCGACGGGGGTGCTGATCGCGGGCGACCTCGCCTTCCTCGACCGCGCGCCGACCACGCCCGACGCGGACATCGCCGAATGGCGCGCCTCCATCGCCGCCCTGGACGCCCTGTCCCCGGCGGCGGTGATCCCCGGCCACGGGCCGTTCGACCCGGCGCGGGCCTCCCTGCGCCAGACCGACGCCTATCTTGAATGGCTGGACGCCCGCCTGCGCCGGGCCGCGGCGGACGGGCTCGACATGATGGACATCATCCGCGAAGGCCCGCCCGGGCGCTTCGCGTCGCTCGGGGCCATGCCGCAGGAGCTTTCGCGCTCCACCGCCCACCTGTTCCCGACCATCGAGCGGGAGGTCCTGCCGCGCGCGAACTGACGCGCGCGCCCTTTCGCACCCGTCTTCATCCCAAGGCGCCATGGCGCAGCCGCGGGACCCCTTCTAACCTCCTCCCATATCAACGAAAGGACGCCGCGATGGAACTCTCCGGAACCCGCGTCATCAAGGCCCCGCGCGACCAGGTCTGGGCCGCGCTGAACGACGCCGAGACCCTCAAGGCCTGCATCCCCGGGTGCCAGGAGCTGACCGGCTCCCCCGAGGAAGGCTTCGAGGCGACGGTCGTGCAGAAGGTCGGCCCGGTGAAGGCCACCTTCAAGGGCGCGGTGACGCTGCAGGACGTGAACCCCCCGACCTCGTACAAGATCGTGGGCGAGGGCAAGGGCGGCGCCGCCGGCTTCGCCAAGGGCGGCGCGGACGTGTCGCTGGCCGATCATGAAGAGGGCACCGAGCTGACCTACCAGGTCGACGCGCAGGTGGGCGGCAAGCTCGCGCAGCTCGGCTCCCGCGTCATCGGCGGCTTCGCCCGCAAGATGGCCGACCAGTTCTTCGACCGCTTCCGCGAGCAGGTCGAGGGCCCGTCCGAAGACGCCGGGGAGGCCGCGGCCGCCGGCGACGCCGCCGAGGGCGGCGAGAAGAAATCCTGGCTGAAGCGGATCACCGGCTGATCGGCGCGGCCTGACAGGGAGAAATCATCATGACGATCGTTTCGATGCGTGTGAACGGGAAAGCCGTTGCTGGGGATGTGGAAGGGCGGACGCTTCTTTCGGCTTT
>NZ_JBOCEF010000096.1:0-3941 GCF_050586345.1 Rhodovulum sp. DZ06 | reverse complement strand
GCAAAACCCCCCGCCGTTCCCGGCGGGGGGCCTCATCTTCACCGTCTCGCGCCGTTTCAGGCGGCGCCCGCGACCGCCCGCTTTGCGATCACCTTGCACAGGTGCGCGCGGTACTCGGCCGAGCCGTGCAGGTCCGAGATCATCGGCTGCGAGGGCAGGTCCAGCCCGTCCAGCGCCCCGGCCGAGAAGTCCGCCGACAGCGCGGCCTCCGCCTCGGCCCAGCGGAACACGCCGTCCTCGGAGGCGCCGGTGATCGCCACCCGCACCCCGTCCGCGTACTTGGCCACGAACACGCCCACCAGCGCGAAGCGCGAGGCCGGCTGCTCGAACTTCACGTAGGCCGCCGCCTCGGGGATCGGGAACTTGACCGCCGTCACGATCTCGCCCTCGTCCAGCGCGGTCGCGAACATGCCCTGGAAGTAATCGTCGGCGGCGATTTCACGGGCGTTGGTGACGATGGTCGCCCCCGAGGCCAGCGCCGCCGAGGGGTAGCAGGCCGAGGGGTCGTTGTTGGCGAGGCTGCCGCCGATGGTCCCGCGGGACCGCACCGCCGGGTCGCCGATCCCGCCCGCCAGCGCGGCGAGGGCCGGGTAGGCGCCCGCCTCGGCCGCCACCTGCGCGTGGGGCGTGGCGCCCTTCACGGTGAGGGTCCCGCCCGACGCCTCGACGCCCACCAGCTCGGCCATCCCCGAGAGGGACACGAGTTTCGAGGGCTGCGCGAGGCGCTGCTTCAGCGTCGGGATCAGGGTCTGCCCGCCCGAGAGCGGGGCCGCGTCCTCGTCCCTGAGGGCGGCGACGGCCTCGGCGACGGAGCTCGGCTTTACGAATTCGAAAGCATACATGGTCTACTCCCTGTGTTCACGGAGTGTTCTTGGGTCGGACCGGGCGCCTGTCGGGCCCGGTCCTGTCTCTCGCGTCGCGCCTCAGCGGGCGGCGTTGATGGCGCCCCACACGCGGGACGGGGTCAGCGGCATGTCGATATGATCGACGCCGATCCCCCCGGCGTTGAGCGCGTCGAGCACGGCGTTGACCAGCGCGGGCGGCGAGCCGATCGCGCCCGCCTCGCCGCAGCCCTTCACGCCCAGCGGGTTGTGGGTGCAGGGGGTCTGGCACGAATGGTCCACGTTGACCATCGGCACGTCGGAGGCGCGCGGCATGGCGTAGTCCATGTAGGAGGCGGACAGCAGCTGCCCGGTCTCCGTGTCATAGCGGCAGGCCTCGAGCATCGCCTGGCCGATGCCCTGGGCGACGCCGCCCTGGACCTGGCCCTCGACGATCATCGGGTTGACCACGTTGCCGAAATCATCGGCCGCGTGGAAGGCCAGCACGTCCACCTTGCCGGTGTCGGGGTCCACCTCGACCTCGCAGGCATAGGAGCCGGAAGGATAGGTGAAGTTCGACGGATCATAGAACGCGGTCTCTTCGAGGCCGGGCTCGATCTCCTCCAGCGGGTAGTTGTGCGGCACGTAGGCCGCCAGCGCCACCTCGCCGAAGGTCAGCTTCTTGTCGGTGCCCGAGACGGAGAACTCGCCATTGGCGAACTCGATGTCGCCCTCGGCGGCCTCGAGGATATGCGCGGCGATCTTCTTCGCCTTGGCGATGATCTTCTCGGTCGCCCGGACCATGGCCGAGCCGCCGACCGCGAGCGAGCGGGAGCCGTAGGTGCCCATGCCCATCGGGATCTTGGAGGTGTCGCCATGGACGATGTCGACCTGGTCCTCGGGGATGCCGAGCATCTCGGCCACCACCTGCGGGAAGGTCGTCTCGTGGCCCTGGCCGTGGGAGTGGGACCCGGTGTAGACGGCGATGGAGCCGGTCGGGTTCACGCGCACGGTGGCGGATTCGTAGAGGCCCGCGCGGGCGCCGAGCTGGCCGACGAGGTTCGACGGCGCGATGCCGCAGGCCTCGATGTACTGGCACACGCCGAGGCCGCGCAGCTTGCCCTTCGCCGCCGATTCAGCGCGGCGCGCGGCGAAGCCGGCGATGTCGGCCATCTCCTCGAGCTTGCGCATCGTCGCGTCGTAATCGCCAGTGTCGTACTCCACCGCCACCGGGGTCGCGTAGGGGAACTGGTCGGGCTGGATGAAGTTGCGCCGGCGCAGCTCGATCGGGTCGATCCCCATCTCGCGCGCGGCCTTGTCGATCACGCGCTCGATCTGGTAGGTCGCCTCGGGGCGGCCGGCCCCGCGATAGGCGTCCACGGGCACGGTGTTGGTGAACACGGCGCGCACGTTCACGTAGATCACCGGCGTGGTGTAGTTGCCGGCCATCAGCGTGCCGTGCAGCCAGGTCGGGACCGAGGGCGCGAAGGTCGACAGATACGCGCCCATGTTGGCCAGCGTGTCGGTGCGGATGGCGAGGAACTTGCCGTTCTCGTCCAGCGCCAGCTCGATCTTGGTCACGTGATCGCGGCCATGCGCGTCGGACATGAAGGCCTCGGAGCGGTCCGAGGTCCACTTGACCGGCCGGCCGACGGTCTTGGCCGCCGCGGTGCAGAACGCCTCTTCCGCATAATGGAAGATCTTCGTTCCAAAACCGCCGCCCACGTCCGGGGCCACGACGCGCAGCTTGTGCTCGGGGATGCCCAGCACGAAGGCGCCCATCAGCAGGCGGATCACGTGCGGGTTCTGCGAGGTGGTGTAGAGCGTGTGCTCGCCCGAGGCGCGGTCATAATCGCCGATCGCCGCGCGCGGCTCCATCGGGTTGGCCACGAGGCGGTTGTTCACCAGCTCCAGCGTGGTGACGTGATGCGCGTTCGCGATCGCGTCCTCCACCGCCTGCTTGTTCTCCTCGACGAAGCCCCAGTCATAGCAGAGGTTGTCGCCCAGCTCGTCATGCACGGTGGCCGCGCCGGGCTCCAGCGCCGCCTTCATGTCGACGACCGCCGGCAGCTCCTCGATGTCGAGCTCGATCAGCTCGGCCGCGTCGCGCGCCTGCTCCTTCGTCTCGGCGACGACGGCGCAGATCGGGTCGCCCACGTGGCGCACCTTGCCGGTCGCCAGGATCGGGTGCGCCGGCTCCTTCATCGGCTCGCCATGCTTGTCGGTGACCTGCCAGCCGCAGGGGATGCCGCCCACGCCCTCGAAATCCTTCGAGGTGAAGATCTTCACGACGCCCGGCGCCGCCTCGGCGGCCGAGGTGTCGATGCCGTTGATCTTCCCGTGCGCCACCGAGGAGCGCAGGAAGTAGACATAGGTCTGCCGCGGCAGGTTGATGTCGTCGGTGTACTTGCCGGTCCCGCTGAGGAACCGCACGTCCTCACGCCGCTTCGAAGCGGCCCCGATGCCGAAATCCTTGGGCATGGTTCTCTCCCTGGAAGGCCCCCGCGCAGGGGGCGTTGCGTCCTGTCGCCGGGTCCGCTCTCGCGGCCTCCCCCGGCAAGGGGGCGGGCGCGATGCGCCGCTCCGCCCCCGATCTGCGTGCCCTGGGCCCCCGCGCGGGGGCCCGCGGCGTCACTCCGCCGCCACGCTCTCGCCGCGCAGGGTCGCGGCCGCCGACAGCGCCGCCTTCACGATGTTGTGGTAGCCCGTGCAGCGGCACAGGTTGCCCTCGAGGTGGTGGCGCACCTCCGCCTCGGTCGGGTTCGCGTTCTGGTCGAGCAGCGCCGAGACCGCCATCACCATGCCCGGGGTGCAGAAGCCGCACTGCAGGCCGTGATGGTCCTGGAAGGCCTGCTGAACCACGCCGAGGCTGCCGTCCGCGTTGGCCATGCCTTCCACGGTCTTCACCTCGGCGCCCTGCGCCTCCAGCGCGAACATGGTGCAGGACTTCACCTGCTTGCCGTTCACGTGAACCGTGCACGCCCCGCACTGCGAGGTGTCGCAGCCGATATGCGTCCCCGTCAGGCCGAGCTCCTCGCGCAGGAAAGCCGAAAGAAGCGTCCGCCCTTCCACATCCCCAGCAACGGCTTTCCCGTTCACACGCATCGAAACGATCGTCAT
>NZ_JBOCEF010000095.1:0-4374 GCF_050586345.1 Rhodovulum sp. DZ06 | reverse complement strand
TTTTTCTGAGGGGTTTTTCTTGTTTTATCACCCGGTGCGGGGGGCTCCCCGCCTGGGGGGGGGTGGGGGCCCCCCCCCCCCCCCCCCCCCCCCCCCGCCCCGCCCGACCCGCCGCCAGGGCCCGCGCGGCGGGCGCGGCGCGGGGGGAAACAGCGTAGAAAACCGGGGTGTCCAAATAAATTTTCCGCCCCCTTGATTTCCGTCGCGACAGGCCCCGCGGCGGATCCGCGGCCCGCCGCGCCCCCTGCCCCGCGGACCGGCGCCGCCGCGGGCGCGGGATGAAATTTTGCGCAGCGCAACAAGACTTGTATGACAAGCGCCGCCGCGCCGCCCCGCAAGGCCGGGCGCCGCAACGCCGCCCCCGACAGGGCCCCGGCGGGCGACGCGACCGGTGGTCGCACGGCGCGTTTGACCGTTCGATAAACTTTTTCCAATTGACCCTGACGTTAACGTAATCATATACACCGCGCCGTTGCGTAAGGGACATCCCCACGGCGTTGCGTCCAGTCCCCCGACGGGCCAATGTGAAACTTTGTTTCGCATGGCGGGCCCCCTGCTCCTCAAAGCCCCATTGACGGAGCGGGGGCCGCCGTCTAGGTCGAATTCGACCAAGCATGCGACCCATTTCCAGAGGGGGAGGAGCCCGGCCCATGTCTCAGATCGAACGCGAGTCGATGGAATACGACGTCGTCATCGTCGGCGCGGGGCCTGCGGGCCTGTCGGCGGCGATCCGCCTCAAGCAGCTCGGCGGGGACGACGTCAACGTCGTCGTGCTCGAGAAAGGCTCCGAGGTCGGCGCCCACATCCTGTCGGGCGCGGTGCTCGATCCCGTCGGCCTCGACGCGCTGATCCCCGACTGGAAGGAACAGGGCGCGCCGATCGAGACCGAGGTGACCCATGACGACTTCCTCGTCCTGGGCGAGGCGGGCGACGTGCGCATCCCCAACTGGCCGATGCCGCCGCTGATGAACAACCACGGCAAGTACATCGTCTCGATGGCGAATGTCTGCCGCTGGCTGGCCGAGAAGGCCGAGGAGCTGGGCGTCGAGGTGTTCCCGGGCATGGCCTGCTCGGAGCTGATCTTCGGCGAGAACGGCGAAGTGAAGGGCGTGGTCGCGGGCGAGTTCGGGCTGAACCCGGACGGGACCCCGGGCGACGCCTACGAGCCGGGGATGGAGCTGCACGGCAAGTACGTGTTCCTCGGCGAGGGCGTGCGCGGCTCGCTCTCCAAGCAGGCCATCGCGAAATACGACCTCTCGGCCGGGCATGACGTGCAGAAATACGGCCTCGGGATGAAGGAGATCTGGGAGATCGACCCGGCGAAGTCCGAGCCGGGCCGCGTGGTGCACACCATGGGCTGGCCGCTGGGCAACAACGCCGGCGGCGGCGGGTTCCTCTACAACATCGGGAACAACCAGGTTTACGTCGGCTTCGTGGTGCACCTGAACTACCAGAACCCGCACCTGTTCCCGTACATGGAATTCCAGCGCTGGAAGCACCACCCGGCCATCGCCTCGGTGCTCGAGGGCGGCAAGCGAGTCGCTTACGGCGCCCGCGCGATCTCCGAGGGCGGGATGCAGTCGATGCCGACGCTGGCCTTCCCGGGCGGCGCGCTGCTGGGCTGCGCCGCGGGCATGGTCAACGTGCCGCGCATCAAGGGCAACCACAACGCCATGCTCTCGGGCATCGCGGCGGCCGAGGCGGCCCACGCGGCGCTGGCCGAGGGCCGCGGCGGCGACGCGCTGACCGAGTATGACGCGGCGGTCCGCTCGGGCCCCATCGCGAAAGACCTCGGCAAGGTGCGCAACGTCAAGCCGCTGTGGTCGAAGCTCGGCCTCGTGGGCGGTCTCGCCGTCGGCGGGCTCGACATGTGGGTGGCGGACCTGATCGGCCGCCCGCTGCTGGGCACCCTGAAGCACGGCAAGACCGATGCGGCGGCGACCGGCAAGGCCGACAACTTCCCGGTCATCGAGTACCCGCGCCCCGACGGCAAGCTGTCCTTCGACCGGCTGACCAACGTGAGCTTCAGCTTCACCAACCACGCCGAGGAGCAGCCCTGCCACCTCAAGCTGTCGGATCCGGGCATCCCGATCCGGCGCAACCTGCCCCGCTACGCGGAGCCGGCGCAGCGCTACTGCCCGGCCGGCGTGTACGAGGTGCTGCGCGACGAGGACGGGTCGAACCCGCGCTTCGTGATCAACGGGCAGAACTGCGTCCACTGCAAGACCTGCGATATCAAGGACCCGAGCCAGAACATCACCTGGTGCACGCCGCAGGGCGGCGAGGGGCCGAACTATCCCAACATGTGAGGTCTTCGGATCTCGGGCCGGGGGCGCGTCCCCCGGCGGGCATGGGGCCCGGCCGCCGCGCGCGGCCGGGCCCCTGCGCGTTCCGGGCGGCGCGGCGGGCGGCGGGCGGCGGGCGTGAAAACGAATCTCCCGCGGAGCCTCGTTAACCAAACTGCACGCGCGCCGGGACGATTGAGTCTTCCGCCCGCGGGCGCGACCGCGTGTTAGCGCCGTTGAAACGGCTGTAAAGGGCGCCCGGGCATGACTTTTTCATGAATAACGCCCGGTTTTCGCCGCAGTTCGGGCGGTCCGGCGCCAAGACCGTTGCACATCCGCGACTCCCGCGGCGCCGCGGCGACACGCCCCCCCCCGGACGGTTCCAACCTGTTGAAGAGCGGCCCGTTTCGTGCAAACTCTCGGTCTGAGGCCGACCCCTCCCGTGAAGGGGGGGCGTTGCGGAACGAGATCACGCCGATGTGCAACTTCAAGCGCGCGGCAAAATAAACGGAGAGTGGGATGAAAACGATTTCCCGTATGTTCCTCGCGGTTTCGGCCCTGGCCGTGGCCGGGTGCACCACGCTGCCGGGCGCGAACCTGGGCGGCACCTTCACGGCTGAAAGCTACCTGGGCAAGTCGATCACCGGCGGCGACTTCAACTCCAACCTGGCGCGCGAGTACCAGGCCCTGGCGTCGCGCTCGGCCACCAAGGACGTGAACTGGCTCGACGCCACCGCGTACATCGCCAAGTCCGAAGCCGCCGCCAACGGCGGCGTGGCCCCCTGGTCGCCCTCCGACATGGGCGTGACCGCGACCGGCTTCGACGAGCTGAACGCCGCCCTGGCCGCGCATTCCGCCGCCCGCCCGGCCGCCTGCGCCAAGGCCCAGGCCTACTGGGACCAGTACATGGAGTCGCTGAACGAGGGCGCCTTCGCCTGCATCTCGGCTGACGACGCCAAGGCCATGTACGACGACGCGCTCGCCGCCTGCATCGGCATCGAGGGCGACTACGTGGTCTACTTCGGCTTCGACCGCTCCAACATCTCGACCGCCGCCCAGTCGGTGATCAACGATGTCGTGGACGCGCTGAAGTCCTTCGCCCAGCCGCTGGTCTCGATCGTCGGCCACACCGACACCTCGGGTTCGGTCGCCTACAACCAGGCCCTGTCCGAGCGCCGCGCCACCGCCGTGGAAACCGCGATCGCGTCGCGCGCTTCCGCCGAGGGCGTCTCGATCGGCTCGATCACCAAGGCCGGCCGCTCCGAGCTGGAGCCCGCCGTGGCGACCGGCGACGGCGTGCGCGAGCCGCGCAACCGCCGCGCGACCATCGCGATCTCCGAGTGATCGCGGCACGGGCGGCCTGAGCGCCGCCTGACAGCCTGACGCCTGGAACGCCCCGCATCGCAAGATGCGGGGCGTTTCGCTTTGCGGCCGCGCCCTGGCCCGCGCGGGGGCCGCGCCGGGCTTCGTTTCGGGGCGCCGCCCGTCGGGTTTCCCTTCGGCCCGCCGCCCCTTGGCCCGCCGCGCCGAAGGCCCCACATGCCATGGCATGACAGTCATGCCCCGCCGCACCGCCCTTCTCGCCGCGCCGCTCGCGCTCCTGCTCGCCCTGCCCGCCCCGGCGCAGGAGGACCCGCCCGCGGCCTCGCCGCCCGCGCCCGAGGCGCCCGCCGGGGACGCGCCCGGCCTCGACCTCGATGCGCTGCAGGGCAAGGCGCGCGAGGCGCTGGAGCTGTTCAAGGGCAAGGCGTCCGAGCTGCTGGAGCGGCTGGGCGAGGGGGCCGACGCGCTCACCAGCTACGGCCCGCCGCGGATGCTGCCGAACGGCGACATCCTGATCCCGCGCCTGAAGGATGACGAGGGCGACGCCCCTGGGGCCGATCCCGAAACCGCGCCCCCGCCCGCGTCCGGCGACGACACCATCTCGCTCTGACGCTCGCCCGCCCGGGCGCCGCGCCCGCGGCAAGGGGGCGTCGGGGGTCTCGAAGGGGGCGCCGCCCCCTTCGTCGGGGGCTGCCCCTCGGGAACGCGGCTTCGGACATCGCCGCCCTGCGCGCCTTCAACGCCTACCCGCTGGGCCTCGACCTGA
>NZ_JBOCEF010000094.1:0-4439 GCF_050586345.1 Rhodovulum sp. DZ06 | reverse complement strand
ATAAAAGTTCGTCTTGGTCCCTTGGCGTGTGGGGGCAAAAACTTTCTTCCTGGGGTGGGTCCTCGTCCAACTCCCCCCCCCCCCCCCCCCCGAGAAGGTGGCGGCGCAGCTGGAGCTGGTCGGCCTGTCGGAGCGCGCCGACGCGAAGGTCGGCGAATTGTCCGGCGGCATGCAGCAGCGCGTCGGCCTCGCCCGCGCCTTCGCCACCGACGCGCCGATCCTGCTGATGGACGAGCCGTTCAGCGCGCTCGACCCCCTGATCCGCGCCAAGCTGCAGGACGAGCTGCTGGAGCTTCAGGCGCGGCTGAAGCGCACCATCCTCTTCGTCAGCCATGACCTCGACGAGGCGTTCAAGCTCGGCAACCGCATCGCCATCATGGAAGGCGGGCGGATCGTGCAATGCGGCAGCCCGCGCCAGATCGCGGCGAACCCGGCCAATGACTACGTGGCCGAGTTCGTGGCCCACATGAACCCGCTCTCGGTCCTGACCGCCGGGGATGCGGCCGAGCCGGGGCAGGGCGGGCCCGAGACCATCGAGGCCGACGCCCCCGTGGCCCAGGCCCTGCGGCGGCTGGCCGAGGACGACGCCCCGATGACGGTGCTGAAGGGCGGCGCCCCCGCGGGCCGGCTGACCCGCGCCGGCGTGCTGCGGCGCCTGGCCGAGGATACGCCTGGGGCCTGAAACCGGGCGGGCGCCTCTTAAGCCGATCCTCACCCCTTTGCGCGATTCAGCCCTCACGGGGCGTCTGGTGCGAAGGGGTGCGCGGCATGGAGGCCGAGGCCGAGTTTTTCGATCTGTTCCTGGCGGGCGCGGACCTTCCGGCGCTGCTCTGCACGCCGGACGGCGCGATCCTGCGCGCCAACGACGCCTTCGCGCAGGCGCTGGGCCGCGGGCCCGGCTGGCGGCCCGCGGGCGCGCTCGACGCGCTGTCGGCGCCGGGCGGGGCGGAGGCCCTGCGCGCCGCCTGCGCCCGCGCCGCCGCCGCCCCCTTCCCCGAAACGCGGATCGCCTGCGCCTTCACGCTGCCGGACGGGACCGAACGGTTCCTGCCCTGCACCCTGCGCGCGGCGCTGCGCGACGGGCGTTGCGCCGCCCTGCTGCTCAGGTTCGGCCGCGCCGCGCTGCTGCTGCCCGACGGCGCGGCCGAGGCCGAGGCCCAGGCGGCGGCCGCGCCCGTCCCGCCCCGCCCGGCCCGGGCCGCGCGCCCCGTCGCGGGCCGCCGCCAGGCCGATGCCGACGCCGCCGACCACGTGCGGTTCCTCGACCTCGCCGGGGACGTGGCGGGCAGCGGGCAGTACTATTTCGACGTCGGCAGCCGCCAGATGCGCATCACCAGCGCCTTCCGCCGGATGCTGGGCTGGTCGGTGGACGACCGCTGGATGCCCACCTCCATCTACCGCGAACGCATCCACCCCGAGGACCTGCCCGCCCTGCTCTCGGAGATCGAGGCGCTGTTCGCGGGCCGGATCGGGCGGCTGCGCGTCGATCACCGCCTGCGCCGCGGCGACGGCGGCTGGACCTGGGTGCAGAACAGCGCCGCGCTGTTCCCCGCGGGCGCCGCGACCGGGAGGCCGGTGATCTGCGGCGCCGTCTCGGACATCTCCGGGCGCAAGACCCGCGAGGCGCAGCTGGAACGGGCGCTGCGCGAGGCCTCGGACGCCCGCGCCGCGGCCGAGGAGGCGGCGCGGCTCCTCTCCATCGCCACCGAGCACGCGGGCGTGGTCCCCTGGCATCTCGACCCCGAAACGGGCGCGATGCGCTGGAGCGCCGAGCTGGAGCGGCTGCTGGGCCTCGCGCCCGGCGCGCTGGGCGGGACCATCCATGGGCTGCGCGACCACGTGCACCCCGAGGATTTCGAGGCGATCCGGGACATGAAGCGCAGCCTGGCCGAGGGGCGGGCGCAGCGGCTGCGGCTGGAATACCGGCTGCGCCGCGGCGACGGGACCTGGCGCTGGTTCAGCACGGACCTGCATGCGCGCACCCGCGCCGACGGGCGGCGCAAGATCCTCGGCTGCGCCGTCGACGTGACCGAGCAGCGCGAGAGCCGCGAGCGCGCCGAACAGGCGGCGCAGGAGGCCGAGGCCGCGCGCCGCCGCCTCTTCACCCTGTCGGACAACGCGCCCGTCGCGCTGCTGGAATACCGCATGTCCCCGGACGGGACCTTCGACCTGCCCTATTTCAATTCCTGGCTGCCGCAGATGATCGGCGTGTCGCCCGAGGCGCTGGCCGCCGACGGGTCGCTGATGATGGCCAGCGTCGTCCCCGAGGACCTGCCCCTGCTCTCCGGCGGGCTCGAGCGCAGCGCCCGCACGGGGACGGTGAACGGGCTGAAGTTCCGCGTGAACCACCCCGAGAAGGGCGAGCGGCACTTCGTGGCCCGCGCCACCGCCGCGCCGCAGCCGGACGGCGGGGTGATCTGGTACACCGCCGTCGTCGACATCACCGACCAGCACCTCGCGCAGCGCCGCGCGGACGAGGCGAGCGAGGCGCTCGACCGGCTGGATTCGCGCCTGCGGATCATCGCCGAGGTGTCGCCGATCGGCCTGTACGAGTTCCGCAAGTCGGCGGAGGGCGAGGCCACGTTCCCCTATCTCAGCCCCCGGGCGGCCGAGCTGCTGGGCCATGGCGCGGGCTTCGACGGGGCCGCGGCAGGGGACGTGCTGGCCCGGATCCATCCCGACGACCGGCCCGCCCTGCTGGAGAGCGTGGAGCGCAGCCGCCGCGCGCTGACCCGCTGGAGCGAGCGGCTGCGGGTGCAGCACCCGACGCGGGGCGCGTTGTGGATCCAGGGCGACTCGATCCCCCGGCCCGATCCCGACGGCGGGGTCACCTGGTCGGGCGGCCTCTACGACGTCACCGGCGACGTGCAGCGGCAGGAGGAGCTGGCCGAGGCGCATCGCCGGGCCGACGCGATGCGCGCCGAGAACGAGCGCCAGGCCCTGCATGACGGGCTGACCGGGCTGCCCAACCGGCGCAGCTATGACCGCGAGCTGTCGGCGCGGATCGCCGCGGCGCAGGGCGGCGGCGCGAAGGATTGCGTGCTGGTGCGCGTCGACCTGGACCACTTCAAGCATGTCAACGACACCCTGGGGCACGAGGCCGGGGACCTGGTGCTGCAGCGGGTGGCCGAGGTGCTGCGCGCCGCGCTGGGCGCGGGCGATTACGCGGCGCGCATCGGGGGGGACGAATTCTCGCTGCTGCTGGCCCCCGGGCGCACGCCGGACGACGCCGCGGCGCTGGTCGCCCGGATCCAGGCGCGGCTGGCCGAACCGCTGATGTATCGCGGGCGGCAGTGCCATTTCGGCGCCAGTTTCGGGCTGGCGCGGGCCGAGGACCTCGGCGAGACGGGGGTGGAGATCCAGATCTTCGCCGACGCCGCGCTCTACCGCGCCAAGGAAGGCGGGCGCAGCCGGCTGGAGCTGTTCACCCCCGAGCTGCACCGCGACATCCTGGGCGACCGCAAGCTGGCGGGAGAGATCCACGAGGCGCTGGAGACGGACGCGTTCGAGCCGTTCTTCCAGCCGCAGGTGCGCGCCCGCGACGGGGCGCTGCACGGGGCCGAGGCGCTGCTGCGCTGGCGGCACCCGACCCGCGGCCTGCTGGCCCCGGGCGCCTTCATGCACGTGGCCGAACAGCTTCGCCTGGCCCCGGTGCTGGACCGGCGGATGATGCTCCGGACCCGCGCGGTGCTGGGACGCTGGGCGGAGGCGGGCCTCGTGCCGCCGCGGATCAGCTTCAACGTCAGCCCCGGGCGGATGCACGACCCGGACGTGGTGGCGCTGGCCCGGGACATGAGCGGCGGGCCGACCAAGGTGGTGATGGAGCTGCTGGAATCCACGCTGGTGGAGGAGGAGGGGGAGGTGTTCCGCTTCCATCTCGACCAGCTGCGCGAGGCGGGGGTGGAGATCGAGATCGACGATTTCGGCTCGGGGCACGCGTCGATCATCGGGCTGATGCAGCTGGGGCCGGAGGCGCTGAAGATCGACCAGCGGCTGGTGGCGCCGGTGGCGGCCGAGAAGCGCGCGCGCACGCTGGTGCGGGCGATCGTGGACATCGCCGAGACGCTGGGCATCGCCACGGTGGCCGAGGGGGTGGAGACGGAGGAGCAGGCGCGGCTGCTGCGCGAGCTGGGCTGCGACGTGCTGCAGGGCTACCTGTTTTCGCGCCCGGTGGACGAGGCCGGGTTCCTGCGCTTCGCCCCCGCGCCGCGGTTGAAGATCGCCTGAAGGACCGGGCGGTCGGGCGGGGCCGGGCGCGCCGCCGCCGGGGCGGCGGCTCCGGCCGTGAACGGGGGGCATGGCCCCCCTGAACGGGCGGATCCTGCGAGGCGGGGGGCCGGCGCCGAACGGTCGCGCGTCTCCCGGGGGCGGGGGGGGGGGGGGGGGGGGGGGGGGGGGGGGGGGGGGGGGGGGGGGGGGGGGGGGGGGGGGGGGGGGGG
>NZ_JBOCEF010000093.1:0-5076 GCF_050586345.1 Rhodovulum sp. DZ06 | reverse complement strand
CCCCCCCCCCCCCCCCCCCCCCCCCCCCCCCCCCCCCCCCCCCCCCCCCCCCCCCCCCCCCCCCCCCCCCCCCCCAATTACCCCGTGCGCGCGGACTCGGCCTGCTTGCGCCAGTGGAGCCAGATGAAGATGGCGAAGGGGGCCGAGGGGAAGACGAACCAGGGCGCGGCGATGCCGGTGAACAGCAGGTTGAGCATGAAGAAGAAGAAGATCATGCCCGCCGCGCGCCGCACCTTTTTCGGCTGCGCCATCACCCAGTGATAGGCGCGGTCGGCGCGCTCGATGGTCTTGTGCACGATCCCCGGCTTGCCCGCATCCGCCGCGGGGGCGGGGCGCGGCGGGCGCGCGGGACGGGCGGCGGCGGACTGCACCGACCAGGCGTCCACCTTCTCCTTCATGCTCTTGACCTCGGAGGGGCCGACATGGCGGAACCGGGCCGAGAGCTGCTTGCGCACCAGCTCGTGCACGGTCGAGGAGATCATCACGCCCCCCGGCTCGGCGATCTCGCACAGGCGGGCGGCGACGTTGACGCCGTCGCCCAGCAGGTCCTCGCCGTCGACCAGCACGTCCCCGAGGTTCACGCCGATGCGGAAGGCCATGCCGGGCCCGGCCTCGGCCCCGAGCGCCTCCTGCACCTCGACGGCGCAGCGCACGGCTTCGACCACCGAGGCGAATTCGGCGATGATCGCGTCGCCCCAGGAATTCACCTGCCGCCCGTCATGACGGGCGAAAAGCTCGGTCATGATCTCCCGCGCCCGGCGCAGGTCCCCATAGGCCGCGGCCTCGTCCTGTTCCATCAGGCGCGAGTATCCGGCGCCGTCGGCGAAGAAGATCGTCGTCAGTTTGCGCTTCACCGGCCGTACTCCCGCCCATGCGCCGCCGCCTTGCGCCGCGGCCCGACACTGACACGCCCCGGCGCCGCGTTCCAGTCGCAGGCCAGTCGCAGGCCGGGCGGCGCCCGACGGGCCGCTGCATTTTCCTGAACGCGCGGTGAACTAATTGTTGAGCGTCTTGAAACCAGTCCCTAGAACCGTCTGGCGATTCTTCCGAAGGACATCCCCATGCGCCATTTCATCACCCCCGCGCTCGCCCTCGCCACCGCCCTCTCCGGCTGCGCCAAGAGCTCCGACGACGTCGTCGCCACCTACCAGTCCCCGGCGCTCTATGAAGGCTGGAGCTGCGGGTCCCTGGCGACCGAGGAAGCCGCGATCCGCCGCCAGGTCGTTTCCGTGGCCGGGGAGCAGGACGAGGCCGCCACCCGCGACGCGGTGGCGATGGGCGTCGGGCTGGTCCTGTTCTGGCCCGCGCTGTTCCTGCTCGCCGCCGGGGACGAGGCGGCGCAGCTTTCGGACCTGAAGGGGCGGTATGACGCCGTGAGCACGGCCATGACCACCAAGCAATGCGCCCGCGCCGTGGACGCGCAGCCCGGTCTCGCCGAGCCGGCCGCGAAAGGCGAGGGCGAGGACGGCGCCGCGCAGGATCTCGGCGCCGTCGCCGCCGCGCCCGAGCCCGAGGGGCCGCGCCCGGTCGAGGGCGCGCGGCTCGCGTCCTTCTCCGAGGCGCAGATGAAGACCTGGTGCGCCCAGGACTGGGAGACCCGCCAGGCCGCTGACGGGCGGACCGAGTTCAACCCCTGCAGCCGCCGCGACGCCTTCCAGTAAGGGGCCGCTGATTCCGCCCGCCGCGCAGCTTCCCGGCGCGCGGCGCTGCGCCGATCCGCTTGCCGATGTCCCGCGGGGGCCGCCCGATGGCGGCCCCCGCGCCCGTTCCGGCGCCGGTAGTGCTGACTGCGCCAACCTGCCGCAGCGCCGCGCGCCGCGGCGAAACCGCTGCGCAAGGAAATTGCGCGTGTAACGATGTGTCGGGGCAGGGCGCGGGTCGATCATCCTCCGCCGCTCCTCCCCGCCCGGCGCGCGTTTCGTTGCGCGCCCCCGCCGCGCCCGGCCCCCTGCGCCGCGCGGCCGCGCCGCCCGGGCCGCCGCCCGCGCCGCCCCGCGGACACGCCCGCGTTGCGCCGAGGCCCCGAGGGATGCTTACCTTGCGGCCGAACCGCCGCCGGGACCAACCGCGCGGCCCCCAAGGGTGCAATTGGGAAGGGATGGAAATGTCCGCGAAATCCTTCGACGTGATCGTGATCGGCGCCGGCCCCGGCGGCTACGTGGCTGCAATCCGGGCCGCGCAGCTCGGCCTCAAGGTGGCGATCGTGGAGCGCGAGCATCTCGGCGGCATCTGCCTCAACTGGGGCTGCATCCCGACCAAGGCGCTGCTGCGCTCGGCCGAGGTGTTCCACCTGATGGAGCGCGCCAAGGAGTTCGGCCTGGCCGCCGAGAAGATCTCCTATGACCTCGATGCGGTGGTGAAACGCTCCCGCGGGGTGGCGAAACAGCTCTCCTCCGGCATCGGCCACCTGATGAAGAAGAACAAGATCACCGTGGTGATGGGCGAGGCGACGATCCCCGCCAAGGGCAAGGTCTCGGTGAAGACCGACAAGGGGACCGAGGAGCTGGCGGCGAAGAACATCGTCGTCGCCACCGGCGCCCGCGCGCGCGAGCTTCCGGGCCTCGAGGCCGACGGCAAGCGGGTCTGGACCTACAAGCACGCGCTGCAGCCGCCGCACGAGCCGAAGAAGCTCCTCGTCATCGGCTCCGGCGCCATCGGCATCGAATTCGCGAGCTTCTACAACACCCTCGGCGCCGACACGACGGTGGTCGAGGTGATGGACCGCATCCTGCCGGTGGAAGACGCCGAAATCTCGAAATTCGCCAAGAAGCAGTTCGAGAAGCAGGGGATGAAGATCCTCGAGAAGGCTATGGTCAAACAGCTCGACCGCGGCGCGGACAAGGTGACCGCGCATGTCGAGGTGAAGGGCAAGGTCGAGAAGATGGAGTTCGACACCGTCATCTCGGCCGTCGGCATCGTCGGCAACACCGAGGGGCTGGGGCTCGAGAAGCTCGGCGTGAAGGTCGAGAAGACCCATGTCGTCACCGACGCCCATTGCGCCACCGGCGTGGACGGGATCTGGGCCATCGGCGACATCGCGGGGGCCCCCTGGCTGGCGCACAAGGCCTCGCATGAGGGCGTGATGGTGGCCGAGCTGATCGCCGGTCAGAAGGCCCACCCGACCGATCCGAAGAACATCGCCGGCTGCACCTATTGCAACCCGCAGATCGCGTCCGTCGGCCTGACCGAGGAGAAGGCGAAGGCGGCGGGCTACAAGATCAAGGTCGGCCGCTTCCCCTTCATCGGCAACGGCAAGGCCATCGCCCTGGGCGAGCCCGAGGGCATGGTGAAGACCATCTTCGACGAGAAGACGGGCGAGCTTCTGGGCGCCCACATGGTCGGCGCCGAGGTGACCGAGCAGATCCAGGGCTACGTGGTGGGCAAGACGCTCGAGACCACCGAGGCCGAGCTGATGCACACCGTGTTCCCGCACCCGACCCTGTCGGAGATGATGCACGAGAGCGTGCTCGACGCCTGGGACCGCGCGATCCACTTCTGACGTCGCGCGTCTTTCCCCCGGCTGCTAGGTTCACCTTGGTGAATGCGTGTCAGCCGGGGGGATTTCATGGAAACGGTCATGACCGACGTGCCGGAGCCGGGTTTCGAGACGGCCGTCTCGGCCGCCTCGGACGCGTATTGCTTCTGGAGCGCCGACAGGTTCTCGACGGCGGAGAGCGACGCGGCCGCGGATCTTCTGCGCGCCCTCTACGTGCTGCGGCTCTGGCGGACGGTGGCGCGGGTGATGGACGCCCCCGCCGCGAGCGCGTTCGAGGACGAGCCGCGTCTGCGTCTCGTCACCCGGCCCGAGACCATGGCGGACCGGACCGAGGCGGAGACGCGGCGGATCTGGGGCTACCTGGGGGACCAGGGCGTCAGCCAGACCGACGGCGTTCTGGAATTCGCCCTCGGCGAGGCGACCTTTACCGCGGAGGTGGCCGTCGAGTTCGAGGCGCTCGGGTGCCTGCGGTTCAAGATCAGGTCCAAGCTTGTGATCGCCAGCGCCGGGGCCGTGTTGACCGCGCTGATCGGCGCCCTGACCGCCATCGCGGTGGCGCCGGAGGACTCCGTGATCTCGCGGCTGTTGCGCCTGACCGAAACGACGGTCCAGCTATGCCATGTCGGGCCGATGCGGACCACGAACGCCGAGGCGCTGCTGGACAAGGCGGCGGCCGAGATGACGTTCCGCGTCGAAGACGTCGCTCACGAGTACAGCGATCCGGTGAAGGCGCTGCAGACCTGCCTCGACCGGATCGGCTATGCGCCGGGCGTCATCGACGGCGTCTGGGGGCCGGACACCGAAGCCGCGCTGGATCGCTTTGCGCGGGAGCAGGGCGCCGGGGCATTCAACACCAACAGCGGCGTGTACATGGGCTTCCTGCTCGATATCGCGCGCAAACGGCTGGAGTGACGCCCCTCAGTCCGTGAAGCGCACCTTGCCGATATAGCTCAGGTTCCGGTTCGCCTGGGCGTAGTCGATGCCATAGCCCACGACGAACTCGTCCGGGATCTCGAACCCGGTGAAGCGCGCCTTGATGTCCACCTCGCGCCGCGCGGGCTTGTCGAGCAGCGCGCAGACCTCGAGCTTGCGCGGCTTGCGCGCCGACAGAAGGTGGATGACGTGGGAGAGGGTGAAGCCCGTGTCCACGATGTCCTCGACCACCAGCACGTCGCGGCCCTCGATCTCTCCGCGCAGGTCCTTCAGGATCCGCACCTCGCGCGAGGAGGTGGTGGAGTTGCCGTAGGAGGACGCCTCGATGAAGTCGATCTCCACCGGCAGGTCCAGCTCCCGCGCGAGATCCGCGATGAACACGAAGGACCCGCGCAACAGGCCGATGACGATCAGCTTGTCGGTGCCCGCGTAATGCGCCTCGATCTCGTCGGCCAGGCTCTCGACCCGCGCGGCGATGGATTTGGCGGAGATCATCTGGTCGATCACGTAGGGACGGTCGGTCATCGGCGGGGTCCTCGGGCTGGTCTCGGGGGGGGGGAGGGGGGGGGGGGGGGGTGTGTTTTCCCCCCCCTCCCCTCAACCTATTTCTCCCCCCCTCCCCCCCCCTCCCCCCCTCCCCCTCTCCC
>NZ_JBOCEF010000092.1:2500-5434 GCF_050586345.1 Rhodovulum sp. DZ06 | reverse complement strand
TGGTTGCGGGGGCAGGATTTGAACCTGCGACCTTCAGGTTATGAGCCTGACGAGCTACCGGGCTGCTCCACCCCGCGTGGGGTTGGTTTGTGAAGAGAGAGGGGCGTTTTGGGCCCAGTCCTGTGCATTGAGCGGGTCCGGCGGTGACCTACTCTCCCGGGGCTTGAGCCCGAGTACCATCGGCGCAGTGGGTCTTAACTTCCGAGTTCGGGATGGGATCGGGTGTTTACCTCACGCTATGTCCACCGGACCTGCGCAATGCACAGGGTGTCTTTCGAGTGTCAGAGGGTTCTGATTGGGAAGTGGAATTGTATTCCGCTTCATCTGGATCGTATCAAGCCTATCGAGCGATTAGTACTGGTCAACTGAGTGCATTGCTGCACTTACATTTCCAGCCTATCGACGTGGTGGTCTTCCACGGCTCTCGGCGAGACCTTGTTTTGAGGGGGGCTTCCCGCTTAGATGCCTTCAGCGGTTATCCTGTCCGTACATAGCTACGCTGCACTGCGTCTGGCGACACAACAGCTCCACCAGTGGTACGTCCACCCCGGTCCTCTCGTACTAGGGGCAGCTCCTCTCAAGTCTCGAACACCCACGGCAGATAGGGACCGAACTGTCTCACGACGTTCTAAACCCAGCTCACGTACCACTTTAATCGGCGAACAGCCGAACCCTTGGGACCTGCTCCAGCCCCAGGATGTGATGAGCCGACATCGAGGTGCCAAACGATGCCGTCGATATGGACTCTTGGGCATCATCAGCCTGTTATCCCCGGCGTACCTTTTATCCGTTGAGCGATGGCCCGTCCACGAGGGACCACCGGATCACTATGGCCGTCTTTCGACTCTGCTCGACTTGTCAGTCTCGCAGTCAGGCGGGCTTCTGCCATTGCACTCTACGAACGATGTCCGACCGTTCTGAGCCCACCATCGCGCGCCTCCGTTACGATTTGGGAGGCGACCGCCCCAGTCAAACTACCCGCCACAGAGGGTCCCGGATCCAGGTTCATGGACCGCGGTTAGACATCAAGCGAATGAAGGGTGGTATCTCAAGGATGGCTCCACCGAGCTGGCGCCCGGGTTTCATAGCCTACCACCTATCCTGCACATCACGCGCCTGATGCCAGTCTGAAGCTGTAGTAAAGGTGCACGGGGTCTTTCCGTCTGACCGCGGGAACCCCGCATCTTCACGGGGAATTCAATTTCGCTGAGTCTACGTTGGAGACAGCGGGGAAGTCGTTACGCCATTCGTGCAGGTCGGAACTTACCCGACAAGGAATTTCGCTACCTTAGGACCGTTATAGTTACGGCCGCCGTTTACCGGGGCTTCAATTCGGTGCTTGCACACCTCCTCTTAACCTTCCGGCACCGGGCAGGCGTCAGACCCTATACGTCGCCTTGCGGCTTCGCAGAGCCCTATGTTTTTAGTAAACAGTCGCCACCCCCTGGGTTGTGCCCCCGGCCCATGGTTGCCCACGAACCGGGCCTCCTTCTCGCGAACTTACGGAGGTATTTTGCCGAGTTCCTTCAACGTAGTTCTCTCAAGCGCCTTGGCATGCTCTGCCTGTCCACCTGTGTCGGTTTAGGGTACGGTCTGATGGAGGGCTATTTCCAGGGACCGCTCAGCAGCAAGACCAATCCGATAAGGCCTCACTACAGTCGCGATCCGTCACTTCCTCCTGGCTCAGGAATATTCACCTGATTCCCATCGCCTACGCCTTTCGGCCTCGGCTTAGGGGCCGGCTCACCCTGCTCAGATTAGCTTTAAGCAGGAACCCTTGGACTTCCGGCGAGGGGGTCTCTCACCCCCTTTGTCGCTACTCATGTCAGCATTCTCACTTCTGATCGCTCCACGACCCCTCACAGGGCCGCTTCATCGCCAAACCCGGATCCGACCGATCACCCTGCAAGCAGGATGACAAGTCGGAAGGGTTTTGTCACAGAACGCTCCGCTACCATGCCCTTGCGGGCATCCTCAGCTTCGGTGCATGGCTTGAGCCCCGATACATCTTCGCCGCAAGACAGCTTATTTAGACCAGTGAGCTGTTACGCTTTCTTTAAAGGATGGCTGCTTCTAAGCCAACCTCCTGGTTGTTTTGGCCGTCTCACATGCTTTCCCACTTAGCCATGACTTAGGGACCTTAGCTGGAGGTCAGGGTTGTTTCCCTCTCCACGACGGACGTTAGCACCCGCCGTGTGTCTGCCATGATTGCGCTCCCGGGTATTCGGAGTTTGGTTAGGCTCAGTAAGGCTGTGGGCCCCCATCACCCATCCAGTGCTCTACCCCCCGGGGCGAGACATGACGCTCTACCTAAATAGATTTCGCGGAGAACCAGCTATCTCCGAGTTTGATTGGCCTTTCACCCCTAGGCACACCTCATCCCGACCTTTTTCAACAGGTGTGGGTTCGGACCTCCAGTGCATGTTACTGCACCTTCATCCTGGACATGCCTAGATCACTCGGTTTCGGGTCTGATCCCACGAACTGAACGCCCTGTTCAGACTCGCTTTCGCTGCGCATACGCCTATCGGCTTAAGCTTGCTCGTGAGACCAAGTCGCTGACCCATTATACAAAAGGTACGTGGTCACTTGCGCTCCCACTGTTTGTAGGCGCCCGGTTTCAGGAACTGTTTCACTCCCCTCGTCGGGGTGCTTTTCACCTTTCCCTCACGGTACTGGTTCACTATCGGTCGACAAGGAGTACTTAGGCTTGGAGGGTGGTCCCCCCATGTTCAGACAGGATTTCACGTGTCCCGCCCTACTCTAACGGCAGATCATTCTACGGCTACGGGGCTGTCACCCATCTTGCTGCGCTTCCCAACGCATTCGCCTTGTGTCACTGCACGGCCTGGTCCGCGTTCGCTCGCCACTACTGACGGAGTCTCAATTGATGTCCTTTCCTCCGGGTACTTAGATGTTTCAGTTCCCCGGGTT
>NZ_JBOCEF010000091.1:0-5513 GCF_050586345.1 Rhodovulum sp. DZ06 | reverse complement strand
CCCCCCCCCCCCCCCCCCCCCCCCCCCCCCCCCCCCCCCCCCCCCCCCCCCCCCCCCCCCCCCCCCCCCCCCGGCCGTCGGTCACTCGGCGGCGGACAGGCCGACGGTCAGGATCTCGGCGGCATGCTTGATCGCCTGCTCCGAGCCGTCAAGGGCCGCGGCGGCGCGCGAGGCGGCGCTGTCGGCCTTGGGCGCGCCCGAGGCGGTCGGCACCTGTTCGGCGATGCCCTCCAGCTCGGCCTTCAGCGCGGCCAGCTCCTCCGAGAAATCGGCCGCCTTGGCGGTCCCGGCGGCGATCTCCTCGGCGTGCTTGACCAGGCCGTCGCGCACGTCCTTGAGGTGCTCGGCATACTCGTCCAGCGCGCCGTCGTCGGGGCGGGTCTCGATATAGGTGCGGATCGCCCAGGCGGCCTCCTGGCCCAGCAGTTCGCCGAAGGCCGGCATCTTGGTGATGCCGTTCTGGGTGTAGCCGTGGCGGAAGCGCTCCACGTACCACTCGTCGCCGTATTCCTCGGCCTCGAGGTAGCGCAGGTCGGGGGCGAGGCCGCCCGAGATCACCTCGAGCCCGTGGCACCGCGCGCAGTTCTGGTTGTAGCCCGACGCGCCGATGGTCACGGCCTCGGCCCAGACCTCTTCGCCCGCGGCCTCGGCGCGGTAGGGGTTCTCGGTCAGCCACTCGTCGCCGACGGCGGGCAGGTTCCCGGTCTCGACCGGCTGCGGGGCCACGTCGCCATGGGCGAAGGCGGCGCCCGCCGCGGCGGCGGCGAGGGCGATGGCGAGGAGCGGGCGGGCGGCGGCGATCTTGGTCATGGGGAGGCGTCTCCGTCCTGTTGGGTCCTGTCGGATCACGTTTCGGCGCCGCGATGCAGGCGCCGGTTGCATTCGAGGTATCGCCTCGCCGGGCGCTTCGCCATTGCACTTTGGGCGGTCCGGGGGGCCGAACGGACCCCACTTTGGTAGGGGTGCGACCGCCCGTCCGCCGGGTTAGGTTTCGGGCCACAACAATGACCGCGCAGCCCCCTCGACACCCTGCGCAACAGGAGGAACCCCTTGAAACCCAATCGTTTCGCCGCCCTCGCCGCCGCCGCGCTCTGCGCGCTGTCCTTCGCCGTGACGCCCGCCCCCGCGGCCGCCTCGGACGATGACGACGACGACGCCCCGCGCCTCGGGCGCGCCGGGCTGCTGTCGGGCGCGAACAAGGAGGACCTGCCCCGGATCACCCTCTCCGCCGGGATGCCGCTGCTGGACTCGGGCGAGATCACCCTCAAGTCCGGGCGCTATTACGAGGTGGTGATCGCCTGCGACGGCTCGGCCGAGCTGGCGGTGGAGGGCGCGGGCTTCTTCCGCGCGATCTGGATCGACGAGATCATCATCAACGACATCGAGATCCGCGCCATGGCGGTCGATTCCATCGAGTTCGACGACGAGGGCGAGGTGGAGATCGGCTTCGTCGCCGTGAAACCGGGGACCTACGAGCTGCGCGTGCCCGGCGGCGGCGAGAGCCAGCGCGTCAAGATCGTGATCGAGTGACGGGGCGGCGATGACCTCCCCCCTCGGTCCCGCACCCGGTCCCGCACCCGCCGCCCCGCGCCCGCCCGCCGCCCCGCGCGGCGGCCGGGCCGCGCATCGGCCCCGCGGCCGCGTCCTGCGCGCCCTGCTCGGCGCGGCCTGCGCGGCGCCCGCCGCCCTCGCGCTCGGCCTCGGGGCCGCGCCGCTGGCCCCCGCCCCGGCGGCGGCGCAGCAGGCCCGGATACAGGTCGACATCGCCTTCCTGCACATCGCGCAGGAGGCGCCGCCGGTCCTGTCCAACCTCGACCCGGACCCGGAGGATCTCGGCATCGCCGGGGCCCGCCGCGGCCTCCAGGACAACGCCGCCTCGGGGCGGTTCCTCGGGCATGACTACGCGCTGACCGAGATCACCGTGGCGCCGGGCGAGGACCCGGGCCCGGCCATCGAGCAGGCCCTCGCTTCCGCCTCGCTGATCATCGCCGATGCGCCCGCGGACGTGCTGCTGCGCCTCGCCGACGCGGCGGCGGCGAAGGGCGCGCTGGTGTTCAACGCCGCCGCCCCCGACGACGCGCTGCGGCGGGCGGAGTGCCGGTCGAACCTCCTGCACTCCACCCCCTCGCGCGCCATGCTGGCCGATGCGCTGGGACAGTTCCTGGCGAAGAAGCGCTGGCGCGAGATCATGCTGATCGAGGGCGCCCACCCGAAGGACAAGGCCTGGGCCGAGGCGCTGCGCCGGTCCTTCGCCAAGTTCGGGCTCAGCCTCGAGGCCGAGAAGACCTGGGACTTCGACGCCGACATGCGCCGCTCGGCCGCCGCCGAGGTCCCGCTGTTCACGCAAGGGGCCGATGTCGACGTCTACGTGCTGGCGGACGAGATCGGCGACTGGGCCCGCTACGTGCCCTACAACACCTGGTTGCCGCGCCCCATCGCCGGGTCCGAAGGGCTGCGCCCCGCCGCCTGGGCCGAGGTGGTGGAGCAATGGGGCGCCGCCCAGCTCCACAGCCGCTTCGAAGAAGATGCGGGCCGTCCCATGCGCCCGGAGGATTACGGCGCCTGGGCCGCGATCCGCAGCATCGGCGAGGCGGTCACGCGGTCGAACACCGCCGACGCCGCGGCGCTGCGCAGCTACATCCTGTCGCCGAAATTCGAGCTCGCGGGCTTCCTGGGGCGCAAGATGACCTACCGCACCTGGAACGGCCAGCTGCGCCAGCCGATCCCGCTGGTCCACCCGCGGGCGCTCGCCGCACAGGCGCCGCTGGAAGGCTTCCTGCACCAGCGCACCGAGCTCGACACCCTCGGCTATGACGAACCCGAGGCGGGCTGCACCGCCTTCGACTGACCCCCTGCCGCCGGGCCCGGGCCGCCGCCCCGGGCCCGCCCCCCTTCGACGACCGGAGAGACCCCCATGTTCCGCATCCCCCTCGCCGCCTCCTTCGCCGCCCTCCTCGCCGCCTCGCCCGCCCTCGCCGGCAAGGGCGAGATCTGGGTGACCAACGAGAAGGACGACACCCTGAGCGTGATCGACGTCGACACGCTCGAGGTCGTCCGCACCATCCCGACGGGGGAGCGCCCGCGCGGCGTCACCTTCTCCAAGGATCACTCGGTGCTCTATGTCTGCGCCTCCGACAGCGACACCGTGCAGGCGATCGACCCCGAGAGCGGCGAGGTGCTGCACAACCTGCCCTCGGGCGAGGACCCCGAGCAGTTCGTGCTGCACCCCAATGACCGGCTCCTCTACATCGCCAACGAGGACGACGCGATCGCCACCGTGGTGGACACCGAGACCCGCACCGTGATCGCCCAGATCCCCGTGGGGATCGAGCCGGAGGGCATGGCGATGAACCCCGCGGGCACCATCGCCATCGTGACGTCCGAGACGACCAACATGGCCCACTGGATCGACGTCGAAAGCCAGCAGATCTTCGCCAACACCCTCGTCGACCAGCGCCCCCGCGACGCGCGCTTCACCGATGACGGCAAGCAGCTCTGGGTCTCGGCCGAGATCGGCGGCACCGTCAGCGTGTTCGACGTCGAAACCCAGGCCGAACGCGGCAAGGTGCATTTCGAGATCAAGGGCGTGCATCGCGACCGGGTGCAGCCCGTGGGCATCAAGATCACCAAGGACCAGAAGCGCGCCTTCGTCGCCCTCGGCCCCGCCAACCATATCGCCGTGGTGAACGTCGAGACGCTGGAGGTGGAGAAATACATCCTCGTCGGCCGCCGCGTCTGGCACATGGAGATGACGCCGGACGAGAGCCTGCTGTTCACCACCAACGGGCTCTCGGGCGACGTGACGGTGATCGACGTGGACGCGCTGGAGCCGATCAAGACCGTCAAGGTCGGCCGTTTCCCCTGGGGCGCCGCCTGGCGCCCGACCGCGGACTGAGGCGCCCGGACCGGGCGCCGGGCGCGGGCCCCGGCCGGGCGCGAATCCGCCCTCGCCGGGGGCGGCGCCCGGCGCTAAGGTCGCCCGAACGACAAGCGCCAAGGAGGCTGCGCCATGCAGGAAGAGAGCGGACGCGACAGGGTCGAACGCTGGGCCGATTTCAACGCCCGGCCGGAGGACGTCTGGAAGATCGTCAGCAAGTTCGCCGAGATCGACGCCTGGCATCCCGGGGTGGCGGCCTGCGAGGCGGTGTCCCTCGACGGGGAGCCGCACCGCCACGTCACCGTCGCCGGCGACGGGGGCATGATCCTCGAGAAGCTGATCTCGAACGAGGACATGACCCAGCGCTACGAGATCATCGAAAGCCCCCTGCCGGTGGACAATTACCGCGCCACGCTGACCGTCTTCGCGCATGAGGGCGGCACGCGGGTGTTCTGGTCCTCGAGCTACGAGCCGACCAGCCCCGAGGCCGACGCCATCGTCGCCGCGATCTACGAGGGCGGGCTGCGCGGGCTGCGCGACTACCTGGGCGAGTGACGCCCCGGCGGGGCGCGGCCTGCGCGCCCCGCCCCCCCTTCCCCCCTTCGGACGGCGCCGCCCCTGCACCGCCGCGCGCCGTCCCCCGGCCGCCGCGGCGCCCGCCCTGCCCGGCCGCCGCCCCGACGGTCTTCCCATCCCCCCCGCCACGCCAGGAGCCGACATGACCCCGCCGCCCTCCGCCCCGGGCCCCGCCGCCCCCGCGCTGCTGGTCGAGGACCTGCGCTGGCGTTACGGCCCGAAGACCGCGCTGGACGGCGTGTCGCTGCGGGTCGAGGCGGGCCGGTTCTGCGCCCTCCTCGGGCCGAACGGCGCGGGCAAATCCACCCTGTTCGGGCTGCTCACCCGCCTGTTCGTGTCGCGCGAAGGGCGCATCGCCGTGGCGGGCCATGACCTGTCGCAGGCCCCGCGCGCCGCGCTCGGCGCCCTTGGCGTGGTGTTCCAGCAGCAGACGCTGGACCTCGACCTCTCGGTCCGGCGCAACCTTTTGTATTTCGCCGCCCTGCACGGAATCTCGGGCAAGGAGGCGCGCATCCGCGCCGACGCCGCCCTCGACCGGCTCGGGATGGCCGAGCGCGCGCAGGAACGCGCCCGGGACCTCAATGGCGGCCACCGGCGGCGGATGGAGATCGCCCGCGCCCTGATCCACCGCCCCTCGGTGCTGCTGCTGGATGAACCCACGGTGGGCCTCGACGCCCCCTCGCGCGCGGCGCTGGTGGAGCATGTCCACGCGCTCTGCGCCGAGGAAGGCCTCGCCGCCCTCTGGGCCACGCACCTGGTGGACGAGGTCCGCCCGGGCGACCGGCTCGCGGTCCTGCACCGCGGCTCCATCGTGGCGGATGGCGAGGCGGGTGCGGTCGCCGCCGGCCATGACGGCTCGGTCGCCGCCGCCTTCGCCGCGCTGACCGGCAAGCGCGAGGACGCGGCATGAGCGCCGCCGCCCGCCGCCCGCACCGGGGGTTCGGGGGAGCGCGAGGGGGGAAGGGGGCTCGCCCCCTTCCCCCCCCTCCCCCCCGGGGAGCAGAAAGGGGGGGTCTTCCCCCCAACGCGGGCCGCCCCCCTCCCTCCCCCCCCCCCAAAA
>NZ_JBOCEF010000090.1:0-5657 GCF_050586345.1 Rhodovulum sp. DZ06 | reverse complement strand
GAGGGTGGGGGGGGGGGGGGGGGGGGGGGGGTGGGTGGGGGGGGGGGGGGGGGGGGGGGGGGGGGGGGGGCCCCTCCCCCCCCCCCCCCCCCCCCCCGCGGTCGGATCACAGATCCATCAGCAGGCGGCGCGGATCCTCGAGCGCTTCTTTCACACGCACGAGGAAGGTCACCGCCCCTTTGCCGTCGACGATGCGGTGATCGTAGGACAGCGCCAGGTACATCATCGGGCGGATCTTGATCTCGCCGTCGATGACCATCGGGCGGTCCTGGATCTTGTGCATGCCGAGGATGCCCGACTGCGGGGGGTTCAGGATCGGCGAGGACATCAGCGAGCCGTAGACGCCGCCGTTCGAGATGGTGAAGGTGCCGCCCTGCATCTCGGCCATGGACAGCTTGCCGTCGCGGGCGCGCTTGCCGAGCTCGGAGATCTTCGCCTCGATCTGGCTGAAGCTCATCTGGTCGCAATCGCGCACGACCGGAACCACCAGGCCCTGCGGCGTGCCGGCGGCGACGCCCACGTGGTAGTAGTTCTTGTAGACGATCTCGTTGCCGTCGATCTCGGCGTTCACTTCCGGGATCTCTTTGAGCGCGTGGACGCAGGCCTTCACGAAGAAGGACATGAACCCGAGGCGGGTGCCGTGCTTCTTCTCGAACTCGCCCTTGTACTGGTTCCGGATCTCCATGACCGCGGTCATGTCCACCTCGTTATAGGTGGTCAGGATCGCGGCGGTGTTCTGGGCGTCCTTCAGGCGGCGCGCGATGGTGGCGCGCAGGCGGGTCATCTTCACCCGCTCCTCGCGATCCGCGTCCGAAGCGGCGACGGGCGCGCGCGGCGCCGGGGCCGGGGCGGGCGCCGCCGATTTGGCCGGGGCCGAGGCCGCCTTCTGCACGTCTTCCTTCATGATCCGGCCGTCCTTGCCGGTGCCCTGCACGTCCGAGGCGCTGATGCCCTTCTCGGCCATCATCTTCTCGGCCGACGGGGCGTTCTTGGCGCCCGCCGAGGACGCGGCGGCGGCGGGGGCGGCGGCCGGGGCCGAAGCCGCGGCGCCTTCGCCGGCGGAGATCACGGCGAGCTGCGCGCCCGCGGCGACCGTCTCGCCGTCGCCGGCGATGATCTCGGACAGCACGCCCGCGGCGGGGGCCGGGACCTCGACCGACACCTTGTCGGTCTCGAGCTCGCAGAGCATCTCGTCGGCGGCGACCGTGTCGCCGACCTTCTTGAACCAGGTCGAGACGGTGGCCTCGGACACGGATTCGCCGAGGGCCGGGACCATCACCTTGACGCTCTCGCCCGCGCCGCCCGAGGACGCCGGGGCGTCGTCGGATTTCGCGGGGGCCTCGGATTTCGCGGCCGGGGCGGCGGCGGCGCCGTCCTCGGTCAGGGTGGCCAGCAGGGCGTCGACGCCCACCGTCTCGCCCTCGGCGGCGACATGCTCGGCCAGCACGCCCGCGGCGGGGGCCGGCACCTCGACGGTGACCTTGTCGGTCTCCAGCTCGCACAGCATCTCATCGGCGGCGACGGCGTCGCCGGGCTGCTTGAACCAGGTGGCGACGGTGGCCTCGGTCACGGACTCGCCCAGGGTCGGGACCCGAACTTCAATCGTCATCTTCTCAGTCTCCTCAGGCGGTCGGTCAGGACAGCGCGTCGTTCACAAGCGCGTCCTGCTCCTGCTTGTGCTTGGTGGCGAGGCCGGTGGCGGGCGACGCCGAGGCCGGGCGACCGGCGTAGCGCGCACGCTTGGACGCGGCGTCGATGCGGTTCAGAACCCACTCGATGTTGGGCTCGACGAAGGTCCAGGCGCCCTGGTTCTTCGGCTCTTCCTGGCACCACACGATCTCGGCGCCCTGGAAGCGCTTCAGCTCCTTGGTCAGCGAGATCGCGGGGAAGGGATAGAACTGCTCCAGGCGGAGCAGGTAGACGTCGTCGATCCCGCGCGCGTCGCGTTCCTCGAGCAGGTCGTAATAGACCTTGCCCGAGCAGATCACGACCTTCCGGATCTTGTCGTCGGCGACCAGCTTGGTGTCCGAGAGGCCCATCTCGGCGTCGTCCCACAGCACGCGGTGGAAGGACGACCCGGTCGCCAGCTCCTCGATCGTGGACACGCATTTCTTGTGCCGCAGCAGCGACTTGGGCGTGACCATGACCAGCGGCTTGCGGAAGGTGCGGTGGATCTGGCGGCGCAGGATGTGGAAGTAGTTCGCCGGGGTCGAGCAGTTGGCGACGATCCAGTTGTCCTCGGCCGACAGCTGCAGGAACCGCTCGAGGCGGGCCGAGGAATGCTCCGGCCCCTGGCCTTCGAACCCGTGCGGCAGCAGCATCACCAGCCCGGACATGCGCAGCCACTTGCGCTCGCCCGAGGAGATGAACTGGTCGATCATGATCTGCGCGCCGTTGGCGAAGTCGCCGAACTGGGCCTCCCACAGGGTCAGCGCGTTCGGCTCGGCCAGCGAATAGCCGTACTCATAGCCGAGCACCGCGTATTCGGAGAGCATCGAGTCGACGACCTCGTACTGGGCCTGCCCCGCCTTGATGTTGTTGAGCGGGTAGTACCGCTCCTCCGTCTCCTGGTCGACGAGGCCCGAATGGCGCTGCGAGAAGGTGCCGCGGGTGCAGTCCTGGCCCGACAGGCGGACCGGGTAGCCCTCGGTCTGCAGCGTGCCGAAGGCCAGCGCCTCGGCGGTCGCCCAGTCGATGCCCTTGCCGGTGTCGATCATCTCGCGCTTGGTTTCCATCAGGCGCTGGATGGTGCGGTGGGCCTTGAAGTTCTCGGGGATCGTGGTGATCGCCTCGCCCACTTCCTTCAGGCGCTCCATCGGCACGGCGGTGGCGCCGCGCTGGTACTCGGCGTCCGACGGGCCCATGCCCGACCAGCGCCCGTCCAGCCAGTCGGCCTTGTTCGGGCGGTATTCCTTGGCGGTCTCGAATTCCTCGTTCAGATAGGCCTGGAAGCGCGCCTTCTCGTCCTCGATCTCGCCCTCGGGGATCAGGCCGTCCTGCACGAGACGTTCCGTGTACTTCTGCAGCGTGGTCTTGTGCTTCTTGATCTCGGTGTACATCGACGGCTGGGTGAACATGGGCTCGTCGCCCTCGTTGTGCCCGAACCGGCGGTAGCAGAACATGTCGATGACGACGTCCTTGCCGAACTTCTGCCGGTACTCCGTCGCCACCTTGGCGGCGTGCACCACCGCTTCCGGGTCGTCGCCGTTCACGTGGAAGATCGGGGCCTCGACCATCAGCGCCACGTCGGTGGGATAGGGCGAGGAGCGCGAGTTGTGGGGCGCGGTGGTGAAGCCGATCTGGTTGTTCACCACGATATGGATGGTGCCGCCGGTGCGGTGGCCCTTCAGGCCCGACAGGCCGAAGCACTCGGTCACGACGCCCTGGCCCGCGAAGGCCGCGTCGCCATGGAGCAGGATCGGCAGCACCGAGGTGCGCTCGAGATCGCCGAGCTGCGCCTGCTTGGCGCGCACCTTGCCGAGCACGACCGGGTTCACCGCCTCGAGATGCGAGGGGTTGGCGGTCAGCGACAGGTGGACCTTGTTGCCGTCGAACTCACGGTCCGAGGAGGCGCCGAGGTGGTACTTCACGTCGCCCGAGCCCTCGACCTCGTCCGGCTTGAACGACCCGCCGCGGAACTCGTGGAAGATGGCGCGGAACGGCTTGGCCATCACGCTGGCCAGCACGTTGAGGCGGCCGCGATGCGGCATGCCGATCACGATCTCCTTCACGCCGAGCGCGCCGCCGCGCTTGATGATCTGCTCCATCGCCGGGATCAGCGCCTCGCCGCCGTCGAGGCCGAAGCGCTTGGTGCCGGTGTACTTGACGTGCAGGAACTTCTCGAAGCCCTCGGATTCCACCAGCTTGGACAGGATCGCGCGGCGACCGGCCTGGGTGAACTGGATCTCCTTGCCGTAGCCCTCGATCCGCTCCTTCAGCCAGCCGGCTTCCTCGGGGTTGGAGATGTGCATGTACTGCAGCGCGAAGGTGCCGCAATAGGTGCGCTTCAGAAGGCCCACGATCTCGCGCAGCGACGCGCTTTCCAGGCCCAGCACGTTGTCGATGAAGATCGGCCGGTCCATGTCCGCTTCGGTGAAGCCGTAGGACTTGGGGTCGAGCTCGGGGTGCGGGGTCGGCGGGGTCAGCTTGAGCGGGTCGAGATCGGCGGCCAGGTGGCCGCGAATGCGGTAGGCGCGGATCAGCATGATCGCGCGGATGGAATCGAGCACCGCGTGCTTGATCTCGTCCGACGAGACCGGCTTGCCCTCGGCCTTCGCCTTGGCGGCGATCTTCTTCTCGAGCTTGGCGGGAGACGCCTCCTCCTCCCACTCGCCGGTCAGCGAGGCGGTCAGGTCGCCCTTGACCTGCGGCGGCCAGTCGGTGCGCTCCCAGCTCGGGCCCGCGGCCGCGGCGGTGGCGCCGGACGGATCCTCGGACAGGGACGCGAAGTAGCGCCGCCACTCGTCATCCACGTCGCCCGGGTTCTGGGCCCAGCGCGCATAGAGGTATTCGACGTACTCGGCGTTGTGCCCCTGCAGGAACGAAGAGGAGTGGAAGGCGTCGTTGTTGGACTGGTCGGTCATGGGTCGGTCCTTGCAAAGGTCCAGCGAAGGTCGGCGCAGGCGAAGGTCGGGGGGCGGGCGCGGTCCTGCGGGTCCGGCGCGCCGCCGTTGCGTCTTGGGCCGGCTAGAGCCACAGACCCGGCGCGACGGTTCGGGTCGCGCTGCGGATTAAGTTTTTCAGCCGGGCGGAGGCGTCGTTGTAGTCCTTCAGGGATTCCGCGCCGACGCCCAGCATGATCGGCTGCACGGTGAAGCGCGGGGCGATCGCGTCGCCCTGTTTCCAGGCGTCGTAGAGCGGCGGGAACAGCGCCAGCTCCACCACGTGCGACATCGGCCCCTGGGTGCCGACGATCGCCTTCTTCCCGTGGAAATGGCCGCGATAGCCCTCCGGGGTGAAGCCGATGATGCGGGTGTCCGCCCAGCGGTCGGTGCCGAAGCCCTTCAGGTAGGAAGGCACCAGGCGCATGTCGATATAGACGCCGAAGCCGTCGGGCGCCTTTTCGATCAGCTTCTCTATGTTCTGGATCTTGAGCCGCCCGGTGATCTTCCAGACCCGGTGCGTCTCGGGCTTGCCCGCGATATGCGCCTCGAAGCAGCGGTCCATCAGCTGCAGCTCGGAATGGCCCTTGCCCAGCTCGGGGTCGCAATCGGCCAGCGCGCTGAAGAACACGACGGGGATGTTCCGCGGGTTCTCGTCCCGGGCGATGGCCCGGAGCGAGGAGAGGTCGGAGTCCGAGTTCTCGAGAAAATAGATGCCGTCGATCTTGCCGCCGGGACGGGTCAGGTAGAAGCGCAGGGCCTCTTCATAATCCTGCAGCCGCTGGGCGGGATCGGCGCGAAGCGTCACGTTGGCCTTGGCCATGGGCGTGATCGTCGCCGTCAGCAATATCCAGTTCTCGAACCTGGGCATGTCGCCCTCCTGATGCGCGGGGAATCAATAAGACCGGAGTCTTGAACATTTTCGCCCGCGCGGCCCGGAATTTTCGCGTCGGCGCGTCCGGCGCGCCATGTTGGGGGCGGGGGGGGGGGGGGGGGGGGGGGGGGGGGGAGGGGGGGGGGGGGGGGGGGGGGGGGGGGGGGGGGGGGGGGGGGGGG
>NZ_JBOCEF010000089.1:0-6144 GCF_050586345.1 Rhodovulum sp. DZ06 | reverse complement strand
CCAATCCCCCCCCCTCCAAACCCTGCAGGACACAAAACCAAACCCGACGAAAACACAGGGCCACCCAGCCCCAAAAAAAAGGGGGTGCAGGGGGTCGCCCCCTGCCCGGGGGGCATCGGGGGGGCCGGCCCCCCCGAAGTCGACGCTTGCCCCAACCGCCCCCACTTCAGGACTGGCCCCGCCCCCCCGCCGCGTGCATGATCCGCCCCTCTCCCCTCTCCCATCCCGGAGCCCCCATGACCGCGCATCCCGACCTCCTCCTGTCGCCCGAAATCGCCGAGGCCCTCGCCGCCGGCGCCCCCGTCGTGGCGCTGGAGACCGCCATCGTCACCCACGGGATGCCGCACCCCCACAACCTCTCCACCGCCCGCGCGGTCGAGGCCGAGATCCGCGCCGCCGGCGCCATTCCCGCCACCATCGCGGTGATCGACGGGGTGATGCGCGTGGGCCTGACGGACGCGGAACTGGAACGCCTCGCCGCCCTGCCCGAGGGGGTGCGCAAGGCCTCGGCCCGCGACCTGCCCGCCGCCATCGCAGCAAAGGTCTGCGCCGGGACCACCGTCGCCGGGACCATGCGCATCGCCGCCATGGCGGGGATCGAGATCTTCGCCACCGGCGGCATCGGCGGCGTCCACCGCGGGGCGGAGAGCACCTTCGACATCTCCGCCGACCTCACGGAACTCGGCCGCACCCGCACCGCCGTGGTCTGCGCGGGCGCGAAATCCATCCTCGACCTGCCCAAGACGCTCGAGGTGCTGGAGACGATGGGCGTGCCGATCCTGGGCGCGGGGACCGACGCCTTCCCCGCCTTCTTCTCGCGCACCTCCGGACTTTCGGTCGACGCGCGGCTCGACGGGGCCGGGGCGCTGGCCGCGGCCATCGACGCCAACGCCCGCATCGGCGGCGCGGGGATGGTGATCTGCAACCCGATCCCCGAGGCGGACGAGATCCCCGCCGACCGCATCGCCGCCATCATCGACCAGGCGGTGGAGGAAGCCGAGGCGCGAAGGATCGGCGGCAAGGGCGCGACGCCCTTCCTGCTCGGCCGGGTGCTGGAGCTGACCGGGGGCGACAGCCTCAAGGCCAACGTGGCGCTGGTGCGCAACAACGCGCGCGTCGCCGGGGAAATCGCCGTCGCCCTGTCTTCCCGCCGCAGGGACGCAGCTTGAGCGGCCCCCTCTTCGGCGCCCCCCGCCCGGGGCGGTTCCTCTGCGTCGGCGACGTGATGCGCGACGTGGTGGTCCGCCCCGAGGGCGCGATGATCCGCGGCGCCGACCGCCGCGCGCATATCGAGATCATCCCCGGCGGGGCCGCCGCCAACCAGGCCGCCTGGCTCGCCGCCCTCGGCGCGCCCGCCGCCCTCGTCTCGCGCGTCGGCGCCGCCGACATGGCCGAGATCGAGGCCGGCCTCTCCGCCGCCGGGGTGACCCCGATCCTGTCGGCGGACCCCGGGGCCCCCACCGGCGCCGTCGTCGCCCAGATCGATCCCGATGACGGCCAGCGCAGCTTCTTCACCAGCCGCGGCGCCAATGACCGCCTCTGCCCCGCCGACCTGTCGCCCGCGCTGCTGGACGGCGCCTGCGCGCTCGTCGTCTCGGGCTATGCGCTGGTGGCGGAAGGACCGCGCATCGCCGTCGCCGACCTGATCGGCGCCGCCCGCGCCCGCGCCCTGCCGGTGATCGTGGATCCCGGCTCGGCCTCCTTCCTGGCCGAGATCGGCCCCGAGCGGTTCTTCGCCGCCATAGACGGCGTGCAGATGCTGTTTCCCAACCGCGACGAGGCCGCCGCCCTGACCGGGTCCGAGGACCGCGCGGCGCAGGAGGCCGCCCTCGCCGCCCGCGCCGGGGCCGTGATCCTCAAGGACGGGGCGGGCGAGGCGGCGCTGCTGACCGGCGGGACAAGGATCGCCGCCGCGCCGCCGCCGGCGCGGGCGCTCGACACCACCGGGGCGGGGGACAGCTTCCTCGCCGGGTTCCTCGCCGCCTGGGCGCGGGGGGCGGCGCCCGGGGCGTGCCTCGCCGCCGGCCATGCCGCCGCGGGCCGCGCGGTGACGCGGTTCGGCGCCCGGCCCTGATCCCGGCGCCCGGGCGCCCGGCGCGGCTTGGAACGACCCGCGGTTGATTCGCTCCCGATTTGGGACAACCCGGCCGCCTGCAGGGGCCTCTCGCGCCCCCGCGCGGCCGTTCATTGAAGCGATATCGAAAACAACTTCAGAACACGTCCAAAGCCCCCCCCCCCCCGAAACATTTCGACGCCGCTTCAAGGGTTGCGCAATTTCTTCGTTATTTTTGGGGCCCCTCCGGTTTTGAAATGGACTTTCGCGGACGAGTCGCGCACATTTCCGCCTGCACACAACGTGCAGGTGTCGTTCATCCTGCGCTGCCCGCGCCCGGTCTGAGGGGACCCGAACGGCGCGCCCGCCGCGCGAGACGACATCGCCGCCGCCCGTTTCCCGGGCGCGGCGCCGTCCCGGCCCGGTCGATGCAAACCGCCGCGCCGGACGCCCCGTGCAGGAGCGTCGCACAGCCATGCGACGTGGGGGACGCGCGGTCCGGGCCCGCCGAGGGGGATGGGCCCGGACCGCGCGTTTGCCCCCTGCCCGCCGCCTCCGCGCCTCGACCCCGCGCCCAAATCCCGCGCCCCGGCCCGGCGCCCCAATTCCATGCCCTGACCGGCGCCCCGACCCGACGCCCGGGCGCGCCATGCCCCGCGCCGCGCGCGCTCAGGCCCCCAGCGCCCCCGACAGCTCCGCGGCGCAGGCCCGCACCAGCGCCGCGGCGCGGTCGACGTCGAGATCCTCCATCGCCACCACCCCGACCGAGGCGTCGATCCCCGCCGCCCCCGCCCGCAGCGGCGCCGCCACGCCCACGGCCCCCGCCTGCAACGCCCCGCGGGTCACGCACCAGCCCCGCGCCCGCGCCTCGGCGACCTCCGCCGCCTCGCCCGCCGCCGCCGCCCGCCCGGCCAGGATCGCGATCCCCGCCGCGCCTTGCCCCAGCGGGTGGCGGCTGCCGACCTTGTAGCCGACGCGGATCAACCCGGCCTCCGGCTCCTCCACCGCCAGCGCCACGCAATCCGCGCCCTCGGCGGCCGACAGGAACGCCGTCCCCCCGGCGGCCCGCGCCAGCGCCGCCAGCGGCCCCCGCGCCAGCAGCCGCAGGTGCGGCGCCACCCGCGCCCCCAGCGCCAGCGCCCCGGCCCCCAGCAGCACCCTTGCCCCGGCCCGGCGCGCCATCCCGCGCCCCTCCAGCGTCGCCACGATCCGGTAGGCGATCGCCCGGTCGACCCCCAGCCCCGCCGCCAGCTCGGCCACGCTCAGCCCGTCCGGCGCATCCCCCAGCATCGCCAGCGCCGCCAGCCCCCGGTCCAGCGTCTGAAGCACCGCCATCCCCATCCCTCCGGTTGACCCGACCCCGGGTCCCGCCGCACAATTGCGCTTAACGATACAAGATGTGCGATAAAAGTAAATCGTCGCGCCCCCGGAGGATCCGCCCGCCATGACCTGCCCCGTGACCGCCGCCCCGGCCCCCGCCGCCCCCGGCGCCGCCGCCGCCCTCTCGCCCACCGGCTGCCCCGTCTCCGCCCGCGCCGCCGCCTTCGACCCGTTCGGCCCCGCCTACCAGGCCGACCCGGGCGCCGCCCTGTCGTGGGCCCGGGCCGAGGAACCCGTCTTCTGGTCCCCCGCCCTCGGCTACTGGGTCGTCGCGCGCTACGAGGACCAGCGCGCCGTGTTCCGCGACCCGATCCTGTTCTCCCCGGCCAATGTTCTCGAAAAACTCACCCCCGCGGGGCCCGAGGCGCAGCAGATCCTCGCCGATCATGGCTTCGCCCTCTCCCGCACCATGGTGAACGAGGATGAGCCGGACCACATGGAGCGTCGGCGGCTACTCATGGACGCCTTCCTCCCGTCGAACCTCGCCAAGCACGAACCGATGATCCGCCGCCTGACGCGCGAGAAGGTCGACGCCTTCATCGCCCGCGGCCACGCCGATCTCGCGCAGGAGCTGTGCCACGAGGTCCCCCTCTCGGTCGCCCTCGCCTTCCTCGGGGTGCCCGACGACGACGCCGCGACGCTCAAGCAGTTCGCCGTGGCCCACACCCTCAACACCTGGGGCCGCCCGACGCCCGAGGAACAGCTGGAGATCGCCCGCAAGGTCGGCGCCTTCTGGACCGAGGCGAACCGGATCCTCGACCGGATGATGGCCGACCCGACCGGGGAGGGCTGGATGTACGACACCGTCCGCGCCCATTTCGACCACCCCGACATCGTGCCCGAGAGCTACCTGCGCTCGATGATGATGGCCATCCTGGCGGCGGCGCATGAAACCACCTCCCTCGCCGCCGCCAAGGCGTTCCGCATGCTCCTGTCGGACCGCGCGGCGTGGGAGGAGATCTGCGCCGAGCCCGCCCGCATCCCCGGCGCGGTCGAGGAATGCCTGCGCCTCGCCGGCTCCGTCATCGCCTGGCGCCGCGTCGCCACCGCGGACTGCGAGATCGGCGGGGTGCAGATCCCGAAGGGCGGCAAGATCCTCGTCGTCCAGGCCTCGGCCAATGTCGACCCCGAGCGGTGGGAGGACCCGCTGACCCTCGACATCCACCGCGAGGATGCGATCGAGCACCTGACCTTCGGCTATGGCGCGCACCAGTGCCTCGGGAAAAACATCGGCCGGATGGAGATCCGCATCTTCCTCGAGGAATGCGCCCGCCGCCTGCCGCATATGCGGCTCGACCCGGGGCAGGATTTCGCCTCGCTGCCGAACCTGTCGTTCCACGGGCCGCAATCGGTGCGCGCCTCCTGGGACCCCGCCCGCAACCCCGAGGCGGCGGATCCGCGGATCCGCGAGGCGGCGGTGGATTTCCCCGTCGGCGCCCCGTCGCGCGACGCGCTGCTGCGCCCGGCCCGCATCGTCGCGGCGGAGGGGGACGCGCCCGGCGTCAAGCGCCTGCGCCTCGCCGATCCGCATGGCCGCCCCCTGCCCCGCTGGAGCGCGGGCGCGCATGTGGACCTCGTCGCCGGGGGGTTCCGGCGCAAGTATTCGCTCTGCGGCGCGCAGGACGCCGACGGGGGCGCGGCCTACGAGATCGCCATCCAGGCCGACCCCGACGGGACCGGCGGCTCGCGCCATTTCACCCGGGCGCTGAAGGCCGGGGACCTGGTGCAGATCGCCGGGCCGCGCAATCATTTCCGCCTGGATGAGGGGGCCGCGGCGCATATCCTTGTCGCCGGGGGCATCGGCATCACCCCGATCCTCGCCATGGCCGACCGGCTGAAGGCGCTCGGCAAACCCTATGCGCTGCACTACTGCGTCCGCTCCCGCGCCGCCGCGCCGCTGCTGGCGCGGGTGGAGGCGGAGCACGGCCACGCCCTCGCCCTCCACGTGACGCAGGAGGGGACGCGGCTCGACCTCTCAGCCCTCGCCCCGCCGCCGGGAAGCCAGGTCTGCGCCTGCGGCCCGGCGCGGATGCTCGATGCGCTCGACGCGCTGGCGGCGGGCTGGGACGCCGCCTTCACGCGCGAGCATTTCACCGCCGCCGCCCCGGCGCTGGACCCGGCGAATGAGCACGCGTTCGCGGTGGAGCTGGCCGACAGCGGGCTGACGGTCGAGGTGCGCGCCGACCAGACCGTTCACGACGCGCTCGCCGCAGCCGGGATCGACGTGCCCAAGGAGTGCGGCGAGGGTCTGTGCGGGACCTGCGAGGCCGCGGTCCTGTCGGGCGCGGTCGATCACCGCGACCGGGTGCTGTCCCGCGCCGAGCGCGCCGCCGGGGACCGGATGATGACCTGCTGTTCCCGCGCGACCGGCGACAAGCTGCGCCTCGCCCTGTAACCGGGCGCCCGGGCGGCGCCAGCCGCCCTCCGCCCGAGAACGGGGGGCTTGCCCCCCCTGAACGGGCGGACACATCCTCAGCCGGGTGCGGCCGGTCTCGGGGGGCATGAAGCCCCCGCTCGCCCGCCCGCGCCACGCTTCGCGCGGCGGGCGCCCCCATTCAAAGGGGGGTCCCAAGGGGGGCTTGCCCCCCTTGGTCGGGGGGCCCGGGGGGGGGGGGGGACCCCCAAACCCGAAAAAAACCCCCCCCCAAACGGCGTCCCCCCACCCCACCCCAAAATCCCCCCTGCCCCCACAACCAACAAGTAGTCCACCC
>NZ_JBOCEF010000088.1:0-6280 GCF_050586345.1 Rhodovulum sp. DZ06 | reverse complement strand
CCCCCCCCCCCCCCCCCCCCCCCCCCCCCCCCCCCCCCCCCCCCCCCCCCCCCCCCCCCCCCCCCCCCCCCCCCCACTCACCGGTTGCCGGTCCCGGCGAAGCGCCCGGCCTCCTGCGCCGCGCGCATCAGGGCGCGGGACTTGTTCACCGTCTCCTGGTACTCGGCCTCGGGGTCGCTGTCATAGACCACGCCGCCGCCGGCCTGGACGTACATCTTCCCGTCCTTCACCACCGCGGTGCGCAGGGCGATGCACATGTCCATCTCGTCGGCCGAGGAGATGTAGCCCACGCCCCCGGCATAGACGCCGCGCTTCTCGCTCTCCAGCTCGTCGATGATTTCCATCGCCCGAACCTTCGGCGCGCCCGACACGGTGCCCGCGGGCAGGCCCGCCAGCAGCGCCGCCAGCGCGTCCACGTCGTCGCGCAGCGCGCCCTCGACGTTGGAGACGATGTGCATGACGTGGGAATACCGCTCCACCGTGTAGGTCGCCGTCGGCTTCACCGTGCCGATCTTCGCCACCCGGCCGACATCGTTGCGGCCAAGGTCGAGCAGCATCAGGTGCTCGGCCCGCTCCTTGGGGTCCGAAAGCAGGTCCGCTTCAAGCGCCGCGTCCTCCTCGGGCGTCGCGCCGCGGTGGCGGGTGCCGGCGATGGGGCGGATGGTGACCGTCCCGCCGCGCACGCGCACGAGGATCTCCGGCGAGGCGCCGACGACCTGGAAGCCGCCGAAATTGAAGTAGAACATGTAAGGCGACGGGTTCGTGCGCCGCAGCGCGCGGTAGAGCGCGAAGGGCGGCAGCGGGAAGTCCAGCGTCCAGCGCTGGGACGGCACCACCTGGAAGATGTCGCCCGCCTTGATGTATTCCTTCGCCGCCTCGACCATCTCGAGATAGCGGTCGTGGGAGGTGTTGGAGACCGGCTCGCCCACCCCGGCACCGTCGCCGTCGCGCTCGGCGGCCACGGGACGGTCGAGATCCATCACCGCGTCCGTCAGCCGCTCGGCCGCCTGGGCGTAGGCGGCGCGGGCCGACAGCCCCTTGTCGGCCCAGACCGGGGTGATCAGCGTCACCTCGTCCCGGGCCGAATCCACCGCCGCGACCATGGTCGGGCGCATCATGATCGCGTCCGGCAGGCCCAGCGGGTCGGCGTTCGGCTCGGGCAGCTTCTCGACGTGCCGCACCATGTCGTAGCCGAGATAGCCGAACAGGCCCGAGACGCCCGGCGGAAGATCGGCGGGCAGGTCGATATGGCTTTCCTCGAGCACCGCGCGCAAGCTCGTCAGCGGGTCGCGCGCATCCGCCTCGAACGCATCCGCGTCGAAACGGGCCGAGCGGTTCACCTCGGCCTTGTCGCCGCGGCAGCGCCACACGAGATCGGGCTTCCAGCCGATGAAGGAATAGCGCCCGCGGGTGTCGCCGCCGGTCACGCTCTCCAGCATGAAGCTGTCCTTGCGCGCCTGGGCGAGCTTGAGCATCAGGCTGACCGGGGTGTCGAGATCCGCCGGAAGGCGGCGCCAGAGCACCATGTTCTCGCCCTTCGCGTACTGGGCTTCGAACGTGGCGAAATCCGGGAAGATCTGCATGTCCCTCGATCCTTCATGACGCCGTCCCGCGCCATGGGCGGCGCGGGACGGGTTTGGCTTCCGTGTTGTGCGGGCCCTGCCCCGGGCCCGGCGTTATCAGCGCAGCGCGTTGACCGCGCGCTCCAGCGCCGCCTGGTTGACCGAGGCGTTGGCCCGGTCCTGCAGCGCGGCGGCGAAATAGGCGTAGAGGTCCTGGCCGGTCGAGGCGGCGAGCTGCTCCTCGAACTGGCGGATCTGCTGCTCGACCACCGCGCCGCGCAGGTCGGCGGGGATCACCTCCTCGACCTTGCCGATGCTCACCCCGTCATCGGTGCGCAGCAGCGCGGCGCCGCCCGCCTCGACGGCGAAGAGCTTGTCGAGCAGGTTCACGTCGATCTCGCCCACGCCGCCGGTGCGGCGGATCGGGCCGACCATCTGCACCTCGGCGCCGAAGCGCGCGGCGACGGCCTCGGGGGTCTCGCCGCCCGACAGCGCCGCGACCGCCTCCTCCGCCTGCGCCTCGAGCGCATCGAGCCGGCGCGCGGTCTCCATCGCCGCCTCGGCGTCGGCGCGGGCCGCCTCGAAGCTCAGCGGCGCGGCGGGGTCGACGGCGTCGACCATGACCATGGCGAAGCCGCCCGCGGCGGTCTCGATGATGTCCCGCTCCTCGCCCGGGGCGGCGGCGAACACTTCCTCGAGAAACAGCGGATCGGTCGCCAGCGGACCGGCTTCGGCGTCGCCGGCCTCGGGCAGCGCGGCGGCCTCGTGGACCGTGAGGCCGAGGTCATTGGCGAGGCCCGTGAGCCCGGCGCCCGCGGCCACCGCGTCGGCGGCGTCCTCGGCGATGTGCACCGCGGCTTCCGAGGCGCGCTCGGCGGCGAGCTCGGCGCGCAGCACGGTCTTCGCCTCCTCGTAAGGCAGGGTCGAGGCGGCGGTGATGCCGCGCACATTGACCAGGGTCGGGCCGAAGGCGCCCGCGACCGGGCCGATCACGCCGGTCGCATCGGTCGCGAAGCCGGCCTCGGCCACCGCCTCGGGGAAGGCTTCGCGCGGGCCTTCGCCCAGGGACGCGTCGTCCAGCGTCAGGTCCCGCTCGGCGGCGAGCCCGGCGAAGTCGGTCTCGCCCGCCTCGACGCGGGCGAGGGCGGCGCGGGCCGCGGCCTCGTCCGGGTAGGCGAGCTGGTCGAGGATGCGCATCTCGGGCCGCTCGAACCGGGCCTTCTCGGCGTCATAGGCGGCGCGCAGGTCCTCCTCGGGGATCTCGATGCCCTCGGCGACCGCGGCCGGGTCGATGGCGATCCAGCGCACGGCGCGGGTCTCGGGCTTCATGTAGGCGGCGCGGTTGGCGTCGATAAAGGCCTTCACCTCGTCCTCGGTCGGGGCGGCGGGGGCCTCGGCCTGGTCGGGCGAGAGCTGGATCAGCGCGATGCGCCGCGTCTCCATCGCGTGGGCGGCGAGGTCGGCGGCCAGCCCCGGCACGCCCTTCGCGCCCCCGGCGACCGAGTAGGTCAGCACGTCGCGCGCGAGGCCCTTGCGCATGTCGGCCTCGAACTCCTCGGGGCGGAAGCCGAGGCGGTCGATGACGAAGCGGTACTGCTCTTCGTTGAAGGACCCGTCGACCCCGGCGAAGGAGGGGCTGTCGGTGATGGCGCGGCGCACGTCGGCGTCCGAGGCGGAGACGCCGCGGGCATGGGCTTCGCCGTTCAGCGCCGCGTCGCGCACGAGGCGGGCGAGCAGGATCTGCGGCAGGCCCGCGGCCTGCGCCTCGTCCACCGTCACGCGCCGCTGGGCGCGCTGCGACAGGCTCTGCATCTCGCGCGACAGGGCCTCGGCGAAGTCCTCGACCGTGATTTCCTCGTCCGCGACCTCGGCGACCTTGGGGGTGCCGGCGAAGTTGACGTCGCCGATCCCCCAGACCGCGAAGGACAGGATGAGGAGCGCGAACAGCCCCTTGAAGACCCAGGTCTGGCCGGCCTTGCGGAAGAATGCGAGCATGCGGCGCCTCGTCGGAGCGGGCGGCGCGCGAAGGCCCCATGGGATGCGGCGGGGCCGCGCGCGGCGCGCGGAAAGGAAAGGTGGTCGGAGGTGTATCTTGGCGCGCGGGACGCTGCAACCGCGCCCGGGACGCGGCGGGGGGCGGGGGCGCTGAAAATCGCGTGGGGAGAGCTTATTCCGCCGCCCGGTCGGCCTGCGCGGCTTCCACCCGGTCGATCTCGGCGCACAGGGGCTCGATCAGGTGCTGCGCCAGGTGCCGCACCACCGGCGCCGCCACGCCGTCCCCGGCGATCTTGTAGCCCGCGGTGTAGGCCTTGGGCAGCTTGTAGCTGTCCGGCAGGCCCATCAGCCGCGCCGCCTCGCGCGCGCTCAGCAGCCGGGCGCGCAGGCTGCCGTCGGGTTCCGCGATCAGGAGCGTGAGGCGCGAGGACCCGCCCGCCGGGGTGCGCAAACAGCCCGCCACGTCGAAACGCACCTCGGCCCGTTGGACCGAGACGCCCGCCTTGTCCTTGCGCGTGCGCCGATAGACGCCCCCTGCCCGGCGCTGGCCGCCGCGCTGCGCGGCCGCGCGCGCCTCCTCCACCCGCGCGCGCTGACGCGGGGTCATCAGGGACAGAAGCCGGTTCACCTCGGCCTTCGTCTTCCATTTCACGCCCGTGGGCGCGTCTTCCAGCAGGTCCCCGAGCGTCTGGTTGGTCCCCGGCGGCGCCGGAAGCCGCAGGGGGCGGCGGGCGGCGGCGGCCTCGGGGTCCAGCCGCTCGATGGCGCGGGCCAGCGCGGGATGGGTCGGGGCGGCGTCCGCGTCGTCGGCTTGGGGGGCCAGCGCGGCGGGCGGCTCAGCCCCCCGCCAGGCGATGATGAAGAGGCGCGGGCGCGATTGCGGAACGAACCCCGCCGCGTCCACCGCATGCGCGTCCCAGTACCAGCCGGAGCGGCCCAGCGCCGTGCACAGCGCGTTGAAATCCCGCCCCTGGTTGGAGGTCGCGAGGCCCAGCACGTTCTCCACGCACAGGGTCTTCGGCGCGCGGCCCTCCTCGGCCAGGATCTCCACCAGGAACCAGAACGCCCAGAACATCGAGGAGCGCGCGCCGGCGCCGCCCATCTCCATCCCCCGGCGTCCCCCGGCGAGCGAGAGGTCCTGGCAGGGGAAGCTGGCCCAGGCGAGGTCGGCGCGCCCCGGCAGGTCGGCCGAGGACAGGCGCGCCACGTCGCGCTCGACCAGGTGCGCGTCCCCGAAATTCTCCCGGTAGGCGGCGCATTTGCCCTTGTCGACATCGTTGGCGAAGGTGCAGCGCCAGCCGCGCCCGAGGCCGATGCGCGCCATCCCGCCGCCGGCGAAGAACTCCAGCACCTCGCGGCGGCGGGGGCTCACGCGCGGACCTCCGCCAGGCGCGCGAGGGCGGCTTCGAGCCCCGCGGAATCGGCGTTGGCGAAGGCCATGCGCAGCGCCCGGCCGCCCGCGGGATCGCCCGCTTGGTGGAACATGGTGCCGGGCAGCATCAGCACCCCGGCCTCGTCCACCAGGCGCGGGGCGAGGGTGGCGCTGCTTTCGGCGAAGGGGTGTTCGAACCAGGCGAAATAGGCGCCGCAGGAGGTGAGCGTCCACTCCGGCAGGATCCGCGCCGCGGCCTCCTCCAGCCCCCGGCGGCGGGCGAGGATCTCGGCCCGCTCGCCCTGCACCCAGTTCGACAGCGTGCGCAGCCCGGTCAGGGCGGCGAGCTGCCCGAGGCGGGGCGCGCAGATGGTGGTGGTGTCGAGGAATTTCTCCACCTGCGCCAGGCGGGCCGGGTCGGCGATGATCGCGCCGGTGCGGTGCCCGGTCAGCCGGAACGCCTTGGAGAAGGAGTAGAGGTGGATGAGCCGGTCGCGCCAGTCCGCATCCCCGAACAGGTCATGCGGGGCGCCGTCCTGGCTGTGGAAGTCGCGATACGTCTCATCCACGATCAGCGCGGCGCCGTGGCGTTCGGCCAACTTCAGGAATTCGCGCAGAAGCCCCGCCGGGTACTCGGCCCCCGTCGGGTTGTTGGGGGTCACGAGGGTGATCGCCTTGATCCGGCCATTGGCGGCCTTCAGCGCGTCCTCGGCGGCCTGCAGGTCCGGCAGCATCCTCGCGCCGCAGGACAGCGGGACCGTCTCGATCCCCTGCATTCCCAGCCACATGGCGTGATTGAAGTAGTAGGGGACCGGCAGCATCACCGCGTCCCCCGCCGCGGCGAGCGTCGAGACGACGGCGCAGAAGGCCTGGTTGCAGCCCGCGGTGATGGCCACGTCCTCGGGCGCTATCACGCCGCCATATGCGGCGGACCAGCGGGTCGCGATCTCGGCGCGCAGCTCCGGGTCGCCCAGCACGGGGCCATAGAGATGCACCTGCCCCTCGCCCGCCACCGCGGCGGCCATCGTCTCGCGCAAGCTCGGCGGCGGGGCGTCGACGGGCGCGGCCTGGGAGAGGTTGATCAGCGGCCGGTCCGCCGGGAATTCTCGGCCCGCGATCCAGCGGCGCGCCTCCATCACCGGGGGCGGGAACACGCCCAGCATGGTGGGCGAGAACGGGGCGGGGCGATGCTGTGCGGCGGCGTCGGTCATGGCGCGGGACGATAGCGCCGGGAAGGGGCGGGCGGAAGGGGGGATGGACGCTCGGGACGGGTTGGATGGGGGGGGGGGGGGGGGGGGGGGGGGGGGGGGGGGGGGGGGGGGGGGGGGGGGGGGGGGGGGGGGGGGGGGGG
>NZ_JBOCEF010000087.1:0-6695 GCF_050586345.1 Rhodovulum sp. DZ06 | reverse complement strand
GAGAGGAAGGGGGCGCGCCCCCCTCCTCTCCCCCTCGCGCTCCCCCTCTCCTACCCGCGGCGGGGCGCCCGGGATGGAGAGGGAAGCGCAGGGTGACGGCGCCCGGGATGGCAGGCGGAGGCGTGGGATGGGAAATGGAGGGGTGCTGCTGGGAAGCGCCTGAGGGGAGGGGCCTCCCCCCAGGTCGTAATCCCGAGCATGGGTCGGGCGCAGGCCGCGTCAAGGACAAGCCCGCTGCGCGGGTCGCTGCGCGATCCTTGACCCGGCCTCCGCCCTCTCGCGGGGCGGCGGGTGTGGCGCGTGGATCCGGGCGGGGAGGGAGGGGCGACGTGGGGGTGGGAGGCGCGGGCGGAGAGCCGGAGAGCCGATCAGCGCAGGCGCAGCCGCGGGGGACAGGCGCCGCGGCGCCCTGCCCGGCCGCCGCCTCAGCGCCCGCGGCGTCCGCCGCCGAAGCCGCCGCCGCCATAGCCCCCGCCGCCCCCGCGCGATCCGCCGCCGCCCGGGCCGCGGCCCAGCGCGGTGCGCCCGCGCGCCATCGGTTTCGTAAGCGCGGCGGGGGCCTTCTTCTTCTCTTCCTTCGGCGGCGGGGGCAGCGTCGTGGGCGGCGTCCAGGTCCCCTTCACCACTTTCGACAGGTCCCGCGCGATGGCGAAGGCGCCCTTCACCCGCGCCGCATCATCCGGCCAGTCGCGCTTCACGACCAGCTTGTTGTCCTTGATCTTCGCCCAGCCGTTCTGCGAGTGCATCCACTGCACCAGCCCGCCCGGGTCCTTGAACTTGTCGTCCCGGAACTGCAGCACCGCGCCCTTCGGCCCGCCGTCGAGCCGCGCGATCCCGGCCCTCCGGCACATGGTCTTGACCCGCACCACGCGCAGCAGGGTCTGCACCTCCGAGGGCGGCTTGCCGAAGCGGTCGTAGAGCTCGGCGCCGAAGCCCTCCAGCTCCTCCTTCGTCTCGAGCGACGAGAGGCGGCGATAGAGGCCGAGGCGCACGTCGAGATCGGGCACGTACTCCTCGGGGATCAGCACCGGCACGCCGAGATTGATCTGCGGCGCCCAGTCGCCCTCGTCCGAGAGCCCCTCGAGCTCGCCCGACTTCATCCTGGCGATCGCCTCCTCCAGCATGTGCTGGTAAAGCTCGAACCCGACCTCCCGGATATGGCCCGACTGCTCCTCGCCCACGATGTTGCCCGCGCCGCGGATGTCGAGATCGTGGGAGGCGAGGGTGAAGCCGGCCCCCAGCCCTTCCAGCGACGCCAGCACCTTCAGCCGCTTCTCGGCCCCCGGGGTCAGGGGTTTCCTCGGCTCGGTGGTGAAATAGGCGTAGGCGCGCAGTTTCGACCGCCCGACGCGCCCGCGCAGCTGGTAGAGCTGGGCGAGGCCGAACATGTCCGCCCGATGCACGATCAGCGTGTTCGCGCGCGGGATGTCGAGGCCGGATTCCACGATGGACGTGGCCAGCAGCACGTCCTGCTTGCCATCGTAGAAAGCGTTCATCCGCTCATCGAGGTCCCCGGCCGCCATCTGGCCGTTGGCGACGGTGTAGGAGACCTCGGGGACCTGCTCCTTCAGGAACTCCTCCATCTCCGCGAGGTCCTTGATCCGCGGGACCACGAAATAGGACTGGCCGCCGCGATACCGCTCGCGCAGCAGCGCCTCGCGCACCGTCACCGGGTCGAAGGGCGCGACGTAGCTGCGGACGGCGAGGCGGTCCACCGGCGGCGTGGCGATCAGCGAGAGTTCGCGCACGCCGGACATGGCGAGCTGCAGCGTGCGCGGGATCGGCGTCGCGGTCATGGTCAGCACGTGGACGTCGCTGCGCAGGGCCTTCAGGCGCTCCTTGTGGGCGACGCCGAAATGCTGTTCCTCATCGATGATGAGAAGGCCGAGATCCTTGAACTTGATGGTCTTGGCCAGCAGCGCATGGGTGCCGATGACGATGTCGACCGACCCGTCGGCAAGGCCCTTGCGGGTCTCGGTCGCCTCCCTGGCCGACACGAAGCGCGACAGCTGCCGGACCACGAGGGGCAGCCCCTTGAACCGCTCCGCGAAGCCCTTGGCGTGCTGGCGGGCGAGCAGCGTGGTCGGCGCCACCACCGCCACCTGCGTGCCGGCCATGGCGGCGACGAAGGCGGCGCGCAGGGCGACCTCGGTCTTGCCGAAGCCCACGTCGCCGCAGACCAGCCGGTCCATGGGGGCGCCGGAGGAGAGATCGTTCAGCACGTCCTCGATGGCGGAAAGCTGGTCGTCGGTTTCCTGGTAGGGGAAGCGGGCGCAGAAATCCTCCCAGGCGCCGGGCTGGGTCTCGATGACGGGCGCCTTGCGCAGGGTGCGCTCCGCGGCGATGCGGATCAGCTTCTCCGCCATCTCGCGGATGCGCTGCTTCATCTTCGCCTTGCGCGCCTGCCAGGACCCGCCGCCGAGCTTGTCGAGCAGCCCCTCCTCGTGCCCGTAGCGGGAGAGAAGCTCGATATTCTCGACCGGCAGGTAGAGCTTGTCGCCGCCCGCATATTCCAGCGCCACGCATTCATGCGGCGCGCCCGCGGCCGTCACCGTCTCAAGCCCGAGATAGCGGCCGACGCCGTGATCGGCATGGACGATCAGGTCGCCGACGGAAAGCGTCGCCGCCTCGGTCAGCACGTCCTCCGCCCTGCGGCGCTTCTTGGGCGCGCGGATCAGCCGGTCGCCCAGCACGTCCTGCTCGGAGACGACGCAAAGATCCTCGGTCTCGAACCCGTGCTCGAGGCCCCAGACCGCGACATTGACCGGGCCGCCTTTGCCGCCCTTGCCGCCGTCGACATCGGCGAAGCGGGACACCTCGCGCAGCCCGTCGACCCCGTGATCGCCCATCAGGGTCATCACCCGGTCGCGCGAGCCCTCGGAATAGGTGGCGAAGATCACCGTCTTGCGGCGGCGCCGGTCCGAGAGGAAATCGCCCAGCGCGTCGAAGACGTTGACCCCGTCCTGCGCGCGTTCCGCGGCGAAGGTGCGCCCGAGGCGCCCGCCATGGTCGATGCAGCCCGGCCCCGGCGGCTGCGGCAGCGGCGAGAGGCGGCGCAGGTGGCGGCCGGACAGCGCCCCCTCCCAGCCCGCGTCGTCGAGGAACAGCCGGTCGGGCGGCACCGGCTTGTAGACCGGCGCGCCCATGCCGCCGCGCTTTTCCTTCAGCGCCTCGGCCCTTGCGTTGTAGTGGTCGCGGATCATCTCCGCCCGCGCCTCGCGCGCCTCCTCGATCTGGTGGTCGAGGGAGACGGGGGCGCCCGGGGCGAAGTCGAAGATGGTGTCCATCTTCTCGTGGAACAGGGGGGCCCAGTGCTCCAACCCCTGGTGCTTGCGCCCGGCGCTGACCGCTTCATAGAGCGGGTCGTCGAGGCCCGCGGCGCCGAAGAGCTCGCGGTAGCGGGACCGGAAGCGGGCGATGCTGTCCTCGTCGAGGATGACCTCCGAGACGGGGGCGAGCTCCACCCGGCGGATCTTCTCCTCGGTGCGCTGGGTCTCGGGGTCGAAGGTGCGCGCGCCGTCGAGGATGTCGCCGAACATGTCGAGCCGGACCGGGAGGGCGTGGCCCGGGGGGAAGATGTCCACCACGCCGCCGCGGATGGCGAAATCGCCGGGCTCGGTGACCGTGGCGGCGCGGTTGAAGCCCATGCGCGCGAGGAAGGCTTTCAGCGCCTCGAGGTCGATGGGCCCGTCCACCTCGGCGGTGAAGGAGGCGTCCTTGATGAGGGCGCGCGCCGGGGTGCGCTGGATCGCGGCCGAGAGGGTGGTGAGGACGACCCCCGCGCCGCCGCCCTTCTTGCCGCCCGCGGCGCCCTTGCCCGGCCAGCCGTCGGCGAGGGCGGCGAGGGCCGCCATCCGCTCGGAGCTGATCTCGGGGTTCGGCGAGACGCGGTCGTAGGGCAGGCAGTCCCAGGCGGGAAAGCGCAGGACAGGCATGTCGGGGGCGAAGAAGCGCAGCGCCTCGGCGAAGGCGGCCATGCGGGCGGCGTCGCGGGCGACATGGATCACCGGCCCGCCTGCGCGGCGGGCGAGATCTGCGACGAGTTTTGCGTCCAGACCCTCGGGCGCGCCGCCGGCGAGGACCTGTCCTGGGCGGAGCGGTTCGGTTTCGGCCATGGCGGCGGAGGTAGCGCGCGGCGCGCGCGCGCGCAAGCGGCGCGTGCGTGGGGGGGGCGTGTCGGGGGCGTCGGGAGGCGGGACGGGGCGCTGAAAGGGCGTTGCGGGGGCTGCCGCCCCCGGTCCCCCGCTCGAAGGGGGCGCGCCCCCTTCGACATCCCCCGGCCCGCCGATCAGAGCGCGGCGAAGGGGAACAGGCGGTCGAAGTTGATCAGGACGAAAAGAAGCGCGGTGGCGCTGATCGACGCGACCCCGGCGGCGATGTTGATGCGCCGGCGGGTCACCAGGACCTCGAGCAGGACCTGCTGCGAGGGCTGGTGCTTGTGGACCAGCAGCGCCTCGTGCAGGCCGAACCCCGCGACGGCGGCGGTGGGGGTGACGAGCAGCAGCAGGCCGAGCGCGATCTCGGATCCCGCGGCGAAGGCGAGCATGCACAGCGCGCCCACCGTCGCCCCCGCGCCCGCCACCGACCAGGCGCCGGTGCGCCGCCAGAACGCGTCGGCCCGCGCGGCGAAGCGGCGGGCGAGCGCGTCGGTCAGCGCCGCCGCCTCGCCGCCCTCGCGCTGCGCCTCGTGCAGCTGGCGGGCGGGCACGCCATAGGTGTAGGCCGCGATCTCGGACCAGATCGCGATGGCGAGGGCCCAGTACCAGACCGAGAGGAAGGTGGTGTCGTCGAGCATGCCCAGTCCGGGGGCGCCGCCCCGTCGAATTTCCCGCGCCGATGCCGGTCATGACGCGTTCCCGGCCGGGGCCGGAATGCTCCGGCGCGGCCGCCGGGGGACTATACCCATTCCGGGGACGGTGGCGAGGGGGCGGAGGCCCGCCGCCCCCCTCCCGCGGCGCCGGACCGCGGGGGGATGGGCGGCGGGGCCGGACGGCCGAGAGGCGGCGGCGGGTCGCCTCGGGCGCGCCATGCGGGCGGCAGGGCCGGGGCGCAGGCGCGAAAGCGGCGCCGCCCGCACGCCCCGGGCGGCCCGGGCGGCCCGGGCGGGCGATCCGGCGGCCGGGCCCCGCGACGCGCCCGGCCCCGCGCCGCCGCCGCGCCGCCGTTCCCGCCGGTCCCGCGGCGGCGCCATGCCCGCCACGGCCGCCGCGGGGCCATGCCCGCCCCCGCCCGCAGCGTCATGCCCAGCCACGCCCGGCCTCGCCCTCCAATCCGCCGCGGCGTCACGCCCGGCCACACCGCGGCGCCACGCCCAGCCATGCCCGGTCCCGCCCTCCAACCCGCCGCGGCCCAGCGCGCCCTTGCCCGTGGGCGGCGTTCCGTGGCACGCAGATGCCCCTTGCCCTGCCCCCGCGCCGGGCCCCCCCGCCGGAGTCCGCCCCATGCAGCCGCGTTTCGCCCCCTTCCCCGCCGCCCGTCCCCGCCGCCTGCGCCAGGCGCCCTGGGTGCGCGACCTCGTGCGCGAGACGGTGCTGACCCCCGCCGACCTGATCTGGCCGATGTTCGTCATCGACGGCGTGAACGGCGAAGAGCCCATCCCCTCGATGCCCGGCGTCAGCCGCCTGACCGTCGACCGGATCGTGGAACAGGCCCGCCGCGCCGCGGATCTCGGCATCCCTTGCGTCGCCCTGTTCCCCTATACCGACCCCGCGAAGAAGACCCCCGGCGCGGAAGAGGCGTGGAACCCCGATAACCTCGTGAACACCGCCACCCGCGCCATCAAGCAGGCCGTGCCGAACATGGGCGTGCTGCTGGACGTGGCGCTCGACCCCTACAACTCGGACGGCCATGACGGGATCGTCCGGGACGGCGTGATCCTGAACGACGAGACGCTGGCCGCGCTCGAGAAACAGGCGATCGCCCAGGCCGAGGCGGGCTGCGACATCCAGGGGCCGTCGGACATGATGGACGGGCGCGTCGGCGTGATCCGCGCGGCGATGGAGGCGCGCGGCTTCCAGGACGTGATGATCATGTCCTACGCGGTGAAATACGCCAGCGCCTATTACGGGCCGTTCCGCGACGCCGTGGGCGCCTCGGGGGCGCTGAAGGGCGACAAGAAGACCTACCAGATGGATCCGGCCAATACCGACGAGGCGCTGCGCGAGGCGGCGATGGACCTCGAGGAAGGCGCGGACATGATCATGGTCAAGCCCGGGATGCCCTATCTCGACGTCTGCCGCCGGGTGAAGGACGCCTTCGGCGCGCCGACCTACGCCTACCAGGTGTCGGGCGAATACGCGATGATCGAGGGCGCGATCCGCGCGGGCTGGCTCGATGGCGACAAGGTGGTGCTCGAGACGCTGATGGCCTTCAAACGCGCGGGCTGCGACGGGATCCTGACCTATCACGCGGCGCGCGCGGCGGAGCTGCTGGCGATCAAGTAACCGCGGATTGCGGAGGCTTCCGCCCCGGCGTCGCAGTGCGCCGCCCCCCGATCAAAGGGGCTGCGCCCCCTTGAGACCCCCAATGTCTTGGGGTCGGAGCGCTACGCCCGAGCCGCGTGCACCCCCAGCATGCGGGAGGTGGGGGTGTGGGGGGGGAGGGGGGGGGGGCCCCCTCCCCCCCCCCCCCCCCCCCCCAAAGCCCGCCCCACCCCCTACCTCCCACAAAAAAACACTGCGCCCGCCACCCTCAAG
>NZ_JBOCEF010000086.1:0-6834 GCF_050586345.1 Rhodovulum sp. DZ06 | reverse complement strand
TGGCGACCTCCTCTTTCGGGAGGTTGAATCAGATCGAGCCCGATTGGGGAATCCTGTTTATGGGGACAGGCCCTAGGCGATCCGGCCCGCCGGCGCGACCGGGCTGCGCGGTCGCGCCGCGCATCGTGACCCGCCTGCGGTTAAGCCGGGCGAAACCAACTGCGCCTACCGTCTCGCGGTTTTGTATATCCACGGAGCGGCCCAATGCAGCTACGAAACCTGTCGGCGAGCCGCAAGATCGGGCTCGTCTTCGCGCTTGTCGCGCTGATCGGCGCGGCGGGCACCGCCGCGACCCTCTGGTCGCTGTTCCAGGTCTCGGCCCGCGGGGTCGAGGTCGGCGAGGGGCTCGCCCCGCTCGGCGACGCGGCGATGGAGATCAAGCTGACCGGGGCCGAGGCGCACCTGGTGATGGAGGAGGTCATGGCCGGCGATCCCGCCGCCGACGTGGCCGAGGTCTGGGCGCATCTCGAGGACACCAAATTCTACGCGGGCGCGATCCTCGATGGCGGCGAGAACGAGGAAGGCCGCTTCGCGCCGTCCGACTCCCCCGCCGTGCGGGCCGAGATCGACCGCGTGCTGACCGGCATCGCGGCGTTCGAACAGGCGGCCCGGGACCGCCACGCGCTGCTCGCCTCGGCGCAGGGCGTCGGGTCGGACGCCGATCTCGAATTCGACGGGCTCTATGACGGGCTGGTGGGCGACGTCGCCGCGCTGGCCGCGCGCCGGGCGCAGGACCCCGCCGCGCAGGTCCATGGCGGCGAGGCGCGCTTCCTGCTCGCCAATGGCCACCTGCTGTTGGAGGAGGTGCTGGGCGGCGACGCGGGCGAGGATTTCGCCGAGGTGACCGCCGCCTTCGCCGCCGCCAAGGCCGAGGTCTCGGCCATCGGGCGGCTCGATCCCGCGCTGGCCGGCGCCGCGGCGGGCGTCGCGGGCGGCATCGACCGGCTCTCCGCGCTGGCCGAGACCCGGCGCGCGGCCGCCGCGGCGCGCGTCGCGCGGATCGAGGCGGCCGAGGTCGAGTTCGACGCCGCCTATCGCGATTTCGTGGAGCGGGCGGACGTGGCCGAGACGCTGATCCACGAGGCGATGGATGCGGGCATGGCCCGGCTGCACCGGATCAGCGCCCTCGCGACCGGCCTCGCCATCGCCGCGGTGCTCGCCATCCTCGCCGCGGCCGGGCTCGGCGGGCGCTGGCTGCACCATGCGCTGGGCCTGCGGCTGGGCGAGCTGTCGCGGCTGCTGGACAGCATCACCGCGGGCGGCGCGGTGGAGATGCCCGCCTGGCGCAGCGGCGACGAGGTCGGCAAGCTGCGCGACAGCCTGGAGCAGTTCGCCGCCGCCCGCGCCGCGCAGCAGGAGGCCGAGGCGGGCGTGCGCCGTTCGCGCGAGGAGGCCGAGGCCCGCGCCGCCGCCGCGATGGACCTGGCGCGCCGGATGGAGGCGCTGGTCGGCCAGGTGGTCGCCGGCAAGCTGGGCGGGCGGCTCGACGCCGGCGACGGGGCGGGCGAGCTCGCCGCCATGGCCGCCAACGTCAATGCGCTGATGGACACGGTCGAGGGCGTGGTGCGCGCGCTCAACGCCATGATGGGGCGGGTGTCGGACGGCGACCTGACCGCGCGGATGGAAGGCCGGTTCGAGGGGGATTTCGAGACCCTGCGCCAGAACGCCGACGCGATGGTCTCGCAGCTCGACCAGCTCGTCGCCCGGTTCCGGAACATGACCGAGCAGGCGGGCCAGGAGACCGGCGGCCTCGCCGCCGCGAGCGTGGAGCTCGCCGCCCAGGCCGAGAGCCAGGCCGCCTCGCTGGAGGAGACCTCGGCCGCGGCCGAGGAGATGACGGCGCGGGTGAAAAGCACCGCCTCGCTGTCCCAGGGCGCCGTCTCGCAGGCCCGCAAGGCCGGGCGCCAGGCGGAGGAGGGGCTGCAGGTGGTCGACCGCTCCAAGGCTGCGATGGAGGAGATCCGCGAAAGCTCGGCCCGCATCTCGGACATCACCTCGATCATCGAGGGGATCTCGTTCCAGACCAACCTGCTGGCGCTGAACGCGGCGGTGGAGGCCGCGCGGGCGGGCGAGGCCGGGAAGGGCTTCGCGGTGGTGGCGTCCGAGGTGCGGGCGCTGGCGCAGCGCTCCTCGGAAGCGGCCAGCGACATCTCGGGGATCATCAAGGACTCGGAGACGAAGGTGGTGCTCGGCGTCGACCTCGCCAACGCGACCGGCGAGGCGATCGACAGCCTGCGCGACGTGATCGGCACGCTGGCGAGCGAGATCGCCAAGATCTCGGACGACAACGAGCAGATCGCCAACTCGGTGGCCGAGCTGATGGCGGTGATCCAGGACATGGACGGCGCCACTCAGCGCTACGCCCAGAACGCGGAACGCAGCGCCTCGTCCTCGCGCACGCTGGAGAGCCTGATGGAGGAGGTCGCGAAACTGGCAGCGATCTTCACCACCTCGCGCGCGGGCGCGGCGCAGGTCGACCGCGCCGCCTGAGACCTGCGCGGGGCGGGGGCCCCGGGCATGGCGGGGCCTGGCGCGGCGGCGCCTGGGGCGGACGGCGAACAGGGGCCAGGGACGGGGCGCAGGGCCTGGCGCTAGACCGGGCGCAGAGCCCCTGGGCAAGGCGCGGCCGCCGGACCGGGCTTCGGCGGCGGAAGGGGTGTCGGGGGGCGGCGCGACGCCCCACCGGCGGCGCCCCTTCCCCCCGCGCCCCGGGCGAGGCGGAGGGGCGGGCGGCCCGCCCCCGGCCGCGCGCATGGCGCCGCCCGACCCGCCCCGCCCCGTCCCGCCCGGCCAGCTCAGCGCAGCCGGGCGCGCAGCCGGTCGGCCAGCCATTCCATGGCGATGACGATGACGAAGACGGCGAGGATGATCGCCGCGGCCTGCCGGTACTGGAACAGGTCGAACGCGGTCTTCAGCTCTTGCCCGATGCCGCCCGCGCCCACGAGGCCGAGCACCACCGAGGACCGCACCGCCTTCTCGAACGCGAACAGCGCGGCGTTGATCATCGACGGCGCCGCGTCCGGGATCACCGCGCCCAGAAGCACGCCCATCCGGCCCGCGCCGATCGCCTCCAGCGCCTGGCGCGGCTCGGGCTCCGTCTCCTCCATCGCCTCGGCGAAGAACCGCCCGCAGAAGCCCAGCGTGTCCATCATGATGGTCATCGTCCCCGCCACGGCCCCGAGGCCGACGGCCGAGACGAAGATCAGCGCCCAGACCAGGTCCGGCACCGTGCGCGCCAGCGACGTGATCCCCTTGAACAGGAAGGCGAAGGGCCCGAAGGGCGTGACCCCGCGCGCCGAGGCCCAGGCGATCGGGACCGAGAGGACGATGCCGAAGGCGGCGCCGACAAGGGCGATCTGAAGCGTCTCGACGATGCTCCAGAACATGCGCAGCAGGAAGGCGGGGTCGGTCTCGGGCGGCCACATCCGCGACAGCAGGCGCGCCATCCGCGGCCCCCCGTCCACCAGCCGCTGGGGCGAGGGCGCGACGTCGCCGAGCGAGGCGAGGATCAGTGCGCCGACGGCGACCCAGAGCGCGAAGGACAGCGGCGACAGGCCCGACAGGCGCGAGGGGGCGGGACCGGGGCGCTTGGCGGCGAAGGCGGCGAAGGGGGCGGGCGCGGATCGCTCAGCCATCGAACAGCTCCCCGAGCGCGCGCGGGCTCGCCTTCGCGGCGGGCAGGTCGAGCGCGATGCGCCCGCCCCGAAGCCCCACCACGCGGTCGGCATAGGCGCGCGCGTGCTCCATGTCATGGGTGGTGAACAGAAGCGCCGCGCCGCGCCGGTCGACCAGCGTGCAGAACAGCTCCATCACCTCGCGCCCCGCGGCGGGGTCGAGCGAGGCGGTGGGTTCATCCGCGATCACCAGCGCCGGGCGGCACACCAGCGCGCGGGCCACGGCGACCCGCTGCGCCTGCCCGCCCGACAGCCGGTCGGCCCGGTCGGCGGCGCGGTCCGCAAGGCCCACCTCGGCCAGCGCCTCCATCGCCTCGGCGCGCCAGGCGGCGGGGGCGGTGGCGGCGGACCAGGCCCCCCAGGCGCCGCGGCGGGCCATCAGCCCGTGCAGCACGTTCGAGAGGGCCGAGCGGCGCCGCACCAGCCCGTGCTGCTGGAACACGAAGCCGGTGCGCGCCCGCACCGCCCGGCGCCCCTTCGCCGCGCGCATGTCGGCGCCCAGCGTCTCGACCCCGCCATCGGCGGCGGCCAGCAGGCCGACCACCGCGTTCAGCAGCGTCGTCTTGCCCGCGCCGTTGGGGCCGACAAGGGCGACCTTCTCGCCGGGGGCGAGGGTGAAATCGACGCCGCGCAGCGTCTCGCGCGCGCCGCGGCGCACGGTCAGGCCGCGCACGCGGCACGCCGCCCCGGGGGTCTCCGGGGCGGCGGTCAGGGCGGTCGGCAGGTCGAGCATCGCTCAGTTGCCGACGAAGTCGGTGATCGTGTCGATGCCGATGGTCTTGTACATCGCGCGCACGTAGTCGTAGTCGGAATCCTGGATCCCGGTCAGGAAGAACCCGCCCTTGTACTTCTGGTTGTCGTCGCCCTTCAGGACGGCGGCCATCAGGTCCGCGCCATGCTCGACAAAGGCCGTGCGCACGGTCTCCAGCGTCTCGGCGGAGAGGTCGGCGCGCGCCACGAGGATGTCGTTGGGCAGGTCGCGCCCGCGGGCCACCACGGTGAAGGCGGTGTCGGGGAAGGCGGCGCGGATCTTGTTCAGGTGGCCGAAATTCATCCCCACCGCGGCGACGTCGCCGTTGATCATCGCCTGCACGGCGACGTTGCGGCCCACGATCTTCGCCTCGTAATCGGCGCCCGGTTCCAGCCCGAGATCCGCCAGCGCCTGCGCCGGGCCGAGATGCTGCGAGGTCGAGCCGACCGAGCCGAAGGTCACCACCTTGCCCTTCAGGTCCTGCACCGTCTTCACCGGCCCGTCCGCCAGCGCCACGACCTGCGCGAAATAATCCGGGCGCTGCCAGCCCGCGACGATCACCGGGCCCGCGAGGGCCTTGATGACGACGTACTCGGCCGGGCCGGTCAGCACGAAATCGACCTGCTCGGCGTTCATCGCCTCGACCGCCGCGGTGCGCGAGGACACGGGGTAGAGATCGACCTCGAGGCCGGTGATCTTCTCCAGCGCCGCTTCGAAGGCGCCGAACTCCTGGGTCAGCTGCTCGAGCCCCTCGATGTCGGTGACGGCGAATTTCAGCGGCTCGGCGGCGGCGGCGCCGGCGGCCAGGAACGCCGCGGCGGCGATGACGGTCTTCAGCATGGAAATGCCTCCTCGATGTGACGAAAGCGTCAAAGAGGGCTGTTAAGCGCGCTGCACGACGGCTGCGTGACGGCGCTGCGTCAGTTCGACGAAAAAGGAACGGACATGGACTGGATCATTCGCGGCGGCGATTTCCTGGGGCAGGGCGCGCCGGCGGGGGATGCGCTTTACATCGCGCAGGGGCGGATCGCGGAGGCCCCGGCGGAGGGCGCGCGGATGTTCGACGCGGGCGGGCTGACCGTCGCGCCGGGCCTCGTGGACCTGCATGGCGACGGGTTCGAGCGCAGCCTCTCGCCCCGGCCGGGGGTGTATTTCGACCCCGACGTGGCGCTGATCGACGCCGACCGGCAGATGGTCTGCAACGGCATCACCACCGCCTGGCTGGCGCTCACCATCTCGTGGGAGCCGGGGCTGCGCAGCGTCGAGACCGCCCGGCGGCTGGTCGAGGACTGGGCCCGCCTGCGCCCCGGCTTCGCCTGCGACATCCGCCTGCAATTGCGGTGGGAGGTCTACGCGCTGGATGCGGTGGAGCAGGTGGAGGCCTGGCTGGCGCTGGACCCGGCGCCGTCGCTGGCCTTCAACGACCATTTCACCGGCCTGTTCGACCCGGCGACGCGCATGGCCAGGAGCCTCTCGAAATACGCCGCCCGCGCGGGGCTGAGCGTGGAGGCGTATCGCGAGATGATCGGCGCGCTGGCCGAACGGCGGGCCGAGGTCGCGCCCGCCATCGCCCGCCTCGCCGCCGCCGCCGCCCGCGCCGGGGTCCCGATGCTGGCGCATGACGAGGGGACGGCCGAGGCGCGCCGCGCCGCCCGCGCGCAGGGGATCGCCGTCTCGGAATTCCCGCTGACGCGCGCGGCGGCCGAGGCGGCCGCGGCGGCGGGCGAGGCCATCGTCCTCGGCGCCCCCAACGTGGTCCGGGGCGGCAGCCATATCGGCGCGCTCGACGCCGGGCCGGCGGCCGAGGCGGGGCTCTGCACCGCGCTCGCCTCCGACTATTACTACCCCGCGCCGCTCGCCGCCGCCGCAAGGTTGCTGGAGGAGGGGCGGATGGCGCCGGACGCGGCCTGGTCCCTCGTCTCCGCCGGGCCCGCCGCGGCGATGGGGCTGGCCGATCGCGGCACGCTGGCGCCGGGCGCGCGCGGGGATGTCGTGCTGCTGCGCCGGGACGGGGCGGCGGCGCGGATCGAGGCGGTCTTCGCCGCGGGGCGCCTCGTGTGGTGCGCGCGCGGGCTCTGACGCCCCCTCGCGCGGGGTGCAGGTTCCCCCTTGCGCTCCGCCCCCGGGCGGCGGCAGGCTGTGCGCTTGAGCGGAACGGTCTTTCATTCGGCGCGCGCTTGCGGTCGACAGGCCGGGCCGATCCGCTAGATTGTCCGACGATCCGCGGGCCGACCGCGCCGCGCCCCCGCGGGCCGCGCGCAGCCCCGCGACGCAAACCAACAGGGATTTCGCATGCGTTATCACCAACCAGACAGCTTCGGCGCGGCGAGCGCCATCGCGACCTCCGCCCCGGGGGTGACGCGCTTTCTCGCCGGGGGGACGGACGTGCTGGTGCAGATGCGCGCCGGG
>NZ_JBOCEF010000085.1:0-8326 GCF_050586345.1 Rhodovulum sp. DZ06 | reverse complement strand
CCCCCCCCCCCCCCCCCCCCCCCCCCCCCCCCCCCCCCCCCCCCCCCCCCCCCCCCCCCCCCCCCCCCCCCCGCGCCATCCCGCACCACCACCAACCGTCCCCCGGCGCCCGCCCCCTTCCTTCCCCCTCCCGTCCGGGCTACTCCTGCCCGTCAAAGCCGCATCAACCCGGAGCCGCCCGCCGCCATGACCGCCCCCGACGCCCTTCCGGCCTTCGACCTCGCCTTCACCCGCAGCCAGTTCCCGGCCTTTTCCGAGGACAGCCTCTCGGGCTGGGCGTTCTTCGAGAATGCGGGCGGCTCCTACATGTGCCGCCAGGTGGTGGAGCGCCTCCACGGCTTTCACAAGCGCACCAAGGTGCAGCCCTACGCGCCCTACCCCGCCTCGCGCACCGCGGGGCGGCTGATGGACGAGGGCCACGAGCGGATCGCCGAGTGGTGCTGCGCCGCGCCCGAGGCCGCGCTCTTCGGCCCCTCCACCACCCAGAACGTCGCCACCCTCGCCGCCGCGCTGCGCGAGACGCTGAAGCCCGGCGACGCCATCGTGGTGACCAACCAGGACCACGAGGCCAATTCCGGCGCCTGGCGGCGGCTCGAGAAGGCCGGGGCCGAGATCCGCGAATGGAAGATGCAAGGCGACGGCCGCCTCGACCCCGCCGACCTCGCCGCCCTTCTGGACGACAAGGTGCGGCTGGCGGCCTTCCCGCATTGCTCGAACATCCTCGGGCAGATCAACGACGTGAAGGCGATCTGCGCGATGATCCGGGACGCGGGCGCGCTGTCCTGCGTCGATGGCGTCTCGGCGGCGCCGCACGGGCTGCCCGATTTCGAAGACCTCGGCGCCGATATCTATCTCTTCTCCGCCTACAAGACCTTCGGCCCGCACCAGGGCGTCATGCTGATCCGGGAGGAGGTGAACCGGTCCCTGCCGAACCAGTCGCACTGGTTCAACGACGGCGCGCTGCGCAAGCGCCTCGTGCCCGCCGGGCCGGACCATGCGCAGGTCGCGGGGATGGAGGGCGTGGCCACCTATCTCGAGGCGCTCGAGAGCCGCCACTTCCCCGTCGGCGCCCCCTTCGACCGCCGCGCCGCGCGCCTGCGCCGCCTGATCGCCGCGCGCGAGGCGGAGCTGCTGGCCCCGCTGCTGGACTGGGCGAAGGACCGCGAGGGCCTGCGCCTGCTCGGCCCGGCGACCACCGAGAACCGCGCGCCGACCGTCGCCATGGTCCTGGATGTGCCGGGCGAGGAAGCGGCGGCGAAGCTGGCGCGCTGGAAGGTGATGGCGGGGGGCGGCGATTTCTACGCCGTGCGCCTGCTCTCGGCCATGGGCGTGGACCCGGCGCATGGCGTGCTGCGCCTCTCGTTCACCCACTACACCTCCGAGGCCGAGGTCGCGCAGGCGGTCGACGGGCTGTCGGCGATCCTCGGGGCCGACTGATGCGGATCATCGGCGGGCGCTTCAAGGGCACGCAGCTCAAGGCCCCCGGCGCGGCGGGGGGCGGGGCGGCGCATCTGCGCCCCTCGTCGGACCGCACGCGCGAGGCGCTGTTCAACCTGCTCGCCCATGGCGGCGAGGACCTGCCGGGGGGCGAGACGCCGCCGCGGGGCGCGCGGGTCCTCGACCTCTTCGCCGGGACCGGGGCGCTGGGGCTCGAGGCCCTGTCGCGCGGCGCGGCGAAGGTGTGCTTCGTCGATGACCATGCCCCGAGCCGCGGGCTGATCCGCGACAATGCCGAGCGGCTGGGCGTGACGGGCGAGGTGAAGATCTGGCGGCGCGACGCGACGAAGCTGGGGCCGAACCGGGGGGGCACGTTCGACCTGGTGTTCCTCGACCCGCCTTACGGCAAGGGCCTCGGGGAACGGGCGCTGGCGGCGGCGTTCGAGGGCGGCTGGATCGCCCCCGGCGCGCTGATCGTGTGGGAGGAACGGACGGGCGTGCCCGTCACGCCCCCCGCGGGCTGCACGCCGCTGGACGAGCGGTCCTATGGCGAGGCCACCGTCCGCATCCTGCGCGCCCCCGGATCCGTCGAAGAGGCCTGACCCCAGGCGCCCCGGCGGCGGAACGCCGCCTCCGCCCGCGAACGGGGGCTTGTCCCCCTTGAGCGGGCGGACACGCCCCTTAGAGCAAAAAAGAGGGGGTCCAGGGGGTCACCCCCTGGTCGGGGGGCTCGGGGGGCGGAAGCCCCCCGACACGCAACCCTCACCGCCCCCGCGTCACCTCGCGATACACCCCCAGCACCGCCTCCTGCATCCCCTGCAGGCTGAACATGGACGCGACGCGCGCGCGCCCAGCTGCGCCCATGGCTGCCGCCTCGGCCTCGGTCAGCGACAGGGCCTTCTGCATCGCGCCCGCGAGCGCCCCGGCGTCGCCGGGGGGGATCAGCCAGCCGGTGTCGCCATCGGCCACCGTCTCCTGCGCGCCGCCATGGTCGGTGGCGATGACGGGGCGCTTCATGGCCATGCCCTCGGTCGCCACCCGCCCGAAGGCCTCGGGCTTGTTCGACGCGCTGACCACCACGGCCGACAGCTTCAGCGCCGCGGGCATGTCGTCGACGCTGCCCGCAAGGCGCGCGACGTTCTCCAGCCCCGCATCGGCGATGGCGCGCGACAGCTCGGCCGCATAGGGCCCGGTCTCATCCCCGCCGATCATCAGGCAGAGGAAATCCTCGGCCCCGCGCATCTCGCGCAGGATGCGGGCGGCTTCGATGAACTCCTCCTGCCCCTTCCAGCGGGTCAGGCGTCCGGGCAGCGCAATCACCGGCCGCGGGTCCTCGACCAGCCCCCAGCGCAGCGCCAGCCCCTCGATCCGCTCACGCGAGACCGCGTCGGGGTCGAAGGCGGCGAGGTCTGAGCCGCGATGGATCACCCGGATATCCTTCGCGAAGGGGTGCCGCTCCCGGATCATCGCCGCGACATGTTCCGAGACCGCGATCACCGGCTTTCCGCGCGCCATGACGGAATTGTAGAAGCGCTTGCCCGGGAAGCCCTCGGAATGGACCCCGTGATAGGTGGTCACGAAGGGGATGCCGGCCGCCTGCGCCGCGCGCAGCCCGGCCCAGGCCGGGGCGCGGGAGCGGGCGTGGATCACGTCCACGCCTTCCGCCGCCGCCAGCTTCGCCAGCGCCCGCGCGTTGCGCCAGATCGAGAGCGGGGATTTCGCGCCGATGTCGAGGCGCACGAGCTCTCCGCCCGCGCGGTCGAGCCGCGCCTCCATCCGCCCCCCGCGCGAGGCGACGAGCGCCCGCCCCCCCGCCGCCACGATGGCGCGGGCGATGTCGAGGGCGCCGCGCTCGACGCCCCCCTGCTCCAGCGCCGGGACCAGCTGCAGGATGCAGAGCGGCGAGCCGTCCTTGCGCAGCAGCGGCGGGAAGGGGGCGAGCGCGTCCGCGGCCCCGCCGCCCGCGCCGCCCTCGGGGGCGTGGACAAGCCCGCCCCCCGCGGCCATGTTCGACCGCAGACCCGGACCAAGCCGCTGAAAGACGTACCCCGCCATGACCGACACCCTCTCGCCCGCGCCCGATTTCCTGGAGATGTCCGACGGGCGAAGGATCGCTTACCACAAGCTTAAGGGCAGATGCGACGCCGCACAGCCCGGGATCGTGTTCCTGGGCGGTTTCAAGTCCGACATGACCGGGACCAAGGCGGTGGCGCTGGAACGCTGGGCCGCCGCGCGGGGCCGCGCGTTTCTTCGCTTCGACTACACCGGCCACGGCGCGAGTTCGGGCGATTTCCTCGATGGCTGCATCGGCGACTGGGCGCGCGACGCAAAGGACGCGGTGGATGCGCTGACCGAGGGGCCGCAGATCCTGGTCGGCTCCTCGATGGGGGGATGGATCTCCCTGATCCTCGCGCGCGCCTCGGCGCAGTTCGGCGGGCGGGTCGCGGGGCTGGCGACCATCGCCGCGGCGCCCGATTTCACCGCCGATTCGATGGAGGCGTCGTTCACCGAGGCGCAGAAGGCGGAGATGGCCGAGACGGGCCGGATCGAGCTGCCCTCCGACTACTCGGACGAGCCCTATGTCATCACGGCCAAACTGATCGAGGACGGGCGCAATCACCTGGTGCTGCGCGATCCCCTCTCCCTGCCCTTCCCGGTGCGGATGATGCAGGGGACCGCGGATACCGACGTGCCGCAGGAGCGGGCGCTGATCCTCCTCTCCCACATCGCGTGCCCGGACCTGCGGCTGAACCTCGTGAAGGGCGCCGATCACCGGTTCTCGGAGCCGCGGGAGATCGCGATCCTCGGCGAGACGCTGGACGAGCTGACCCGGGCCTGCGCCGCCGCCGCCGGCGCGGGCTGAGGCGCGGGGGCCGCCGCCCCCCCGTCGCGCCCCGCCCTTCCCCCGACCTTCCCCCCCGCGTCGAACCGCCGCCCGCCCGTCCCGGCCCGCGTCATCGCGTGTTCACCGCGCCGCGCGTCCGGCGGGCCAAAGCGGTTGCCCCCGAGGCGCAGGCGGGCCATGCTCCGGCGCAAGGGGAAACGATGCCAAGGGGGGCGTCCATGACCGCGGCGAAGCCGCTTCTGTCCGTGCAGGATCTCTCGGTCGCTTTCGGCGCCGGGAAGGACGCTGCGACCGTGGTCGACAAGGTTTCCTTCACCCTGCGCCGGGGCGAGACGCTGGCCCTGGTGGGCGAGAGCGGCTCGGGCAAGACCGTCACCGGCAAGGCCCTGCTGCGCATCCTGCCCAAGGGCGCCCGGATCACCGGCGGCTCGGCCGTCTTCGCGGGCCGCGACGGCGCGCCGGAGGACCTCTGCTCGGTCCCCGAGCGGCGCATCCGCCAGATCCGCGGCGGGCGCATCGCCATGGTGTTCCAGGAACCGATGAGCTCGCTCTCCCCGCTCCACACCATCGGCCAGCAGGCCGCCGAGGCGGTGCGCCTGCACGCGCCCGGGGTGGACCCGAAGATGCGCTGCCTCGAGATCTTCGCCGACGTGGGCTTTCCCGACCCCGGGCGGGCCTGGGAGGCGTATCCGTTCGAGTTGTCCGGCGGGCTGCGCCAGCGCGCGATGATCGCCATGGCCATGGTCTGCCGCCCCGACATCCTGATCGCGGACGAGCCGACCACCGCGCTCGACGTCACCACCCAGGCGCAGGTGCTGGACCTGATCCGGCAGCTCCAGGAAGACACCGGCATGGGGGTGGTGCTGGTCACCCATGACCTCGGCGTCGTCGCCAACATGGCCGACCAGGTGACGGTGATGCGCAAGGGGCGCGTGGTGGAAAGCGGCCCCGTCGGCCCGGTGCTGGGCGCGCCCGCCCATGGCTATACCCGCGCCCTCGTGGCCGCGGCGCCGGAACTGCCCGCCGATGGCGGCCGGGCGGGGCATCTCTCGGACGACCCGATCTTCTGGGCGAAGAACCTCTCGAAGACCTACGAGGGCCGGCGCCGCGGCCTCGGCGCCCCGCCGCCCACCGTCAAGGCCGTGCAGGACGTGGAGCTGACCGTGGGCCGGGGCGAGACGCTGGCCGTGGTGGGCGAAAGCGGCTCGGGCAAGTCCACCATCGCCAAGCTGATGCTGCGCGCCGAGGAGCCCGACGAGGGCGCCGAGGTCGGCTTCCGCGGCAAGGGCGGCGAGGTGCAGGACGTGCTCGCCCTCGGGCCCGACGCGCTGAAGGCGTTCCGCCGCCGCGTCCAGATCGTGTTCCAGGACCCCTACGCGTCGCTCTCCCCGCGCATGTCCGTGCTCGACATCCTGACCGAGCCGATGCGGATCCACGGCATCGGCGCCGGGCCGCGCGACCGGCGCGACCGGGCCGCCGCGCTGATGGAGAAGGTGGGCCTGTCGCCCGACCATCTCGGGCGCTTCCCGCACGCCTTCTCGGGCGGCCAGCGCCAGCGCATCTCCATCGCCCGCGCGCTGTCGCTGGAGCCGGAGCTGATCGTCTGCGACGAGCCGACCTCGGCGCTCGACGTCTCGGTGCAGGCGCAGGTGCTGGCCCTGCTGAAGGAGCTGCGGGACGAGATGGGGCTCTCCTATCTCTTCATCTCCCATGACCTCACCGTGGTCGCCGATCTCGCCGACCGCGTCGCCGTGATGCGCCGCGGGCGCATCGTCGAGGAGGGCCCGGCGCGGATGCTGTTCGGCGCCCCCACCCACCCCTACACCCGCGCGCTGATCGCCGCGTCGCCCGAGCCGGACCTGGAGCGCAAGCTCGACCTGGCGACCGTGGCGCGCGGCGCCGGCGCCCCCGAGAGCTGGCCGGAGCCGTGGCGCTACGAGGGCGACGACGCCCCGCCGCTGCGCGAGGTCGCGCCGGGACATTACGTAAGGAGCGCAGCATGAAACGCCTGCACATGTGGGCCGCGTGCCTGGCCCTGCTGACCGCCATGGCCGGGCCCGCGCTCGGCTTCTCGCCGAAGGAAAGCACGGCCCTTTCGGGCGTCGTCGCCGCCGGGAACCTGCCCCCCGTGGCCGAGCGCGCCCCGTCCGAGCCGCTGGTCGTCGACCTCGCCGCCAAGGGGCGCGAGGCGGGCGTGCAGGGGGGCGTTCTGCGCACCATCTTCACCCGCGCCAAGGACATCCGCTACATGGTCGTCTACGGCTATGCGCGCCTCGTCGGCTATGACGCCGATTACGAGCTGGTCCCCGACATCCTGCGCGCGGTGGAGGTCGAGGAGGGCCGCAGGTTCACCATGCACCTGCGCGAGGGCCACAAGTGGTCCGACGGCGCGCCCTTCACCACCGAGGATTTCCGCTACTGGTGGGAGGACGTGGCCAACAACCCGCTCCTCGCCCCCTCGGGCCCGCCCGAGCTGATGGTGGTGGACGGGGTTCCGGCGACGCTCACCGTGGTGGACGAGACCACGATGACCTGGGAATGGCCGGCGCCGAACCCGCGCTTCCTGCCGGCGCTGGCGCAGGCGCGCCCGCCCTTCATCTATCGCCCCGCGCATTACATGAAGGCGTTCCACGAGACATACGCCGACACCGACGCGCTCGCGGCGCAGATCCGCGAGGCGCGCGCCCGCAACTGGGCGCAGCTGCACAACAAGACCGACCAGATGTACAAGTTCGACAACCCCGCGCTGCCGACGCTGCAGCCCTGGATGAACACGTCGGACAAGAACGGCCAGCGCTACGTGCTGGCGCGCAACCCCTACTATCACCGCTTCGATCAGAACGGCGTGCAGCTGCCCTATATCGACGGGGTCGACGTGGCGATCGCGGCCGGGGGCCTCGTCGCCTCCAAGGTCACGCTGGGGGAAAGCGACCTGCAGGTCCGCTCGCTCGGCTTCTCGGACGCGCCGGTGCTCAAGAAGGGCGAGAAGACCGGCGGCTATGACGTGCGCGTCTGGTCCAACGGCGCGGCGGCCGAGATCGCGCTCTACCCCAACCTCAACTACACCGATCCCGGCTTCCGCGCCCTGTTCCGCGAGGCGGATTTCCGCCGCGCGCTGTCGCTGGGGATCGACCGCAAGGCGATCAACAAGTCGCTCTATTACGGGCTGGCGAAGGAGCGGGCGATGGCGCCGCTCGAACAGTCGCCCTTCTTCAACCAGGACTGGGCCGACGCCTGGGCCGCGCATGACCCGGACCGCGCCAACGACATGCTCGACGCGCTGGGGCTGGACAAGCGCGACGGCGACGGCGTGCGGCTGCTGCCCGACGGGCGGCGGCTGGAGATCGTGGTGGAAAGCGCGGGCGAGCGCGGGGCGGAGAGCGACGCGCTGGAGTTGGTGGCCGAGGCCTGGCGCGACATCGGCGTGCGGCTGATCTATCGCCCCGTCGACCGCGACATCCTGCGCAACGCCGCCTATCGCGGCGAGGCGATGATGCCGGTCTGGTTCGGCTGGAACAACGGCATCCCCACCGCCGACGCCCCCCCGCGGGAACTGGCGCCGGTGGACCAGGCCAATTTCTCCTGGCCGATGTGGGGCCAGCACTTCCAGACCCAGGGCGCGGCGGGCCAGCCGCCCGAGACCGCCGAGGCGCAGCGGCTGCTGGCGCTGTTCAACGACTGGAACGCGGCGACCGAGACCGCGGACCGCGCGGCGGTCTGGCGCAAGATGCTGGCGATCCATGCCGACCAGGTGTTCGGCATCGGCCTCGTGAGCGGCGCGCCCCAGCCCGCCGCCGTGTCGAAGCGGCTGCGCAACGTGCCCGCCAAGGCGATCTGGGCCTGGGACCCGGGCGCGCATCTCGGCGTTCACCGGATGGACGAATTCTGGTTCGCCGAGTGAGGCGCCTCGGCGCCCGGGACGTCCCCCAAAGGCTTGCGGGCCGGCGCGCGCGAACGGACTGAGACCCGGCCGGGGGGGGGGGGGGGGGGGGGGGGGGGGGGGGGGGGGGGGGGGGGGGGGGGGGGGGGGGGGGGGGGGGGGGG
>NZ_JBOCEF010000084.1:0-9387 GCF_050586345.1 Rhodovulum sp. DZ06 | reverse complement strand
GATGTTGGGGGGTGGTGGGGGGGGGGGTGGGGGGGGGGGGGGGGGGGTGGTGGGGGCCCCCCCCCCCCCCCCCCCCCCCCCCCCCCGACGCCGGGGCGTCGGGGGCGCCTGGTCCGGGCGCTTGCGCGAATCCCGGATTGGGGACATGGTTCCAGATATGGAATTAGACCCCGCCCCGGATCCCGAAACCCACCCCGAGACCCTGGACGCGCGCATCGCCGCCCGGCTGCGAGGGCTGAGGGCGGAACGGGGCTGGTCCCTCTCGGACCTCGCCGAGCGCTCCGGCGTCTCCCGCGCCAGCCTCTCGCGGCTCGAGAACGCCGAGACCTCGCCCACCGCCGCCGCGCTGGGGCGGATCTGCGCCGCCTACGGAATCACCGTCTCGCGGCTGATGCAGGCGGCCGAGGCGCCGCGCGCCCATGTCCCCGCCGCCGAGCAGCCCGACTGGACGGACCCGGAGACGGGCTTCCGCCGCCGCCTGCTGTCGCCCCCCGCCCCGGGTCTTGCGGGCGAAGCGGTGGAGGCGCGGCTGCCGCCCGGAACCCGCATCGCCTATGACGCGCCGCCGCGCCCGGGCCTCGAGCATCACCTGCTGCTGCGCGAGGGGGCGCTGACCGTCACCCTCGGCGGCGCCGCCCATGCGCTGCGCCCCGGCGACGCGCTGCGCTACGCGCTCCACGGGCCATCGGCCTTCGAGACCCCGCCCGAGACGGGCGCCCGCTATATCCTGTTCCTGGTGTGACCCATGACCGACATCCACTCCCTCTCCGCCGCTGAAGCCCGCGACGCGATCCCCGCCCTCGGCGCCCTGCTGCACGCCGCGGTCCATGCCGGGGCCAGCGTCAATTTCGTGCTGCCCTTCGAAACCGCGCAGGCCGAGGCCTGGTGGCGCGGCGCCGCCCTGCCGGGGATCGAGAGCGGGGCGACGACCCTGTTCGTCGCGCGGGGCGGCGCAGGGGAGGGCGGCGAGATCCTCGGATGCGTGCTGCTGATGCGCGCCCCCCAGCCCAACCAGCCGCACCGGGCCGAGGCGGGCAAGCTGCTGGTCCACCCCTCGGCCCGCCGCCGCGGGCTGGCGCGGGCGCTGATGGCGGCGCTGGAGGGACGGGCGGCGGCCGAGGGGCGGACGCTGATCACCCTCGACACCCGCACCGGCGACATGGCCGAGCCGCTCTATTCCTCGATGGGCTACGAGACGGTCGGGGTGATCCCCGGCTTCTGCGTCGACCCGATCCATCCCGGCAAGCTCGACGGCACCACGATCATGTACAAGCGGCTGCTCTGACGCCCGCGCCCGCGCCCGGGGCGGCCCCGCCATCCCCCGCGCCTGCGCCCGGGGCGGCCCCGCCATCCCCCGCGCCTGCACGCGGCGCGAGAAAACCTTTGCGCGGCGCAACCGCCTGTCCGAAGCTTCCGCCCCCGGGGGGCGGCTTGGACCGATCCGGGTTTGGACAGAAGGAGCCTTGGCATGAAGATGTTGATGGGAGCCGCCGCCGCGGCGCTGCTGGCGGGCGCCGCCTTCGCCGATGATCACGGCGGGGCCTGGACCTCGGTCGAGGACGCCTCGCGCGTCGCCTTCGGGTCGGTGAAGGGCAACGAGACCGGCGAGGTCCACCACTTCAACCGCGTCTCGGGCGAGGTCGCGCCCTCGGGCGCGGTGGCCGTGCGGATCGATCTCGGCTCGGTCGAGACCAATATCGACATCCGCAACGAGCGGATGCTGGAGCACGTGTTCAAGGGCATGGGCGAGGCGGTGCTGACCGGCACGGTCGACTATGCCGCGATCTCGGCCCTGCCGGTGGGCGCCACCACGATCGCCCCGTTCGAGGGCGCGCTGGCGCTGGGCCCGGTGGTGGCCGAGGTCGAGGCCGAGATGCTGGTGGCGCGGCTGACCGAGGACCGGGTGCTGGTGACCACGGCCGATTTCATCATGCTCTCGACCGCCGATCTCGGGATCGACGGCGGGATCGACGCGCTCAAGGAACTGGCGGGCCTGTCGGGCATCACCCGCGTGACCCCGGTCGCGATCCGCATGGTGTTCGAGAAATGAGCCGCCGGGCGGGGCCGCGCGCCGGTCCCGCCCGACCCCGCGCCCGCCGCGGGTGATCCCGGGGGGCGCCGCCCCGGGCCGCCTTGCCCAGCGCGCGCCCCGCGGGGCAGGGTGGACCGCGCCGCCCCCCTCCCAGGCCGATCCCCTGCAACCGAACCCCCGGAGGCCGCCGCCATGCATCCCGCCCTGCGTTTCGCCTGCGCCGTCCTGATCCCGCTTCTCCCCGCCCAAGGGGCGCTGGCGCAGGACCCGGCGCCGCCCGGCGGCAACCTCGTGGTCAACGGCGATTTCGAGACCGGCGATCTGCGCGGCTGGACCGCGCTTCGCGGCGAGATGGTCCTCGTCCCCGCCGAGGCCGCCGGTTTCGCGGGCGTCGACCCCGCCGCGCTGGGCGCCTGGACCGTCACCTCGGCCGAGGGCCCGGAGCAGGAGGAGATCGGCCAGGACGTCGACCTCTCGGCCCATGCGGCGGAGATCGACGACGACATCCTCTCGGCCGGCTTCAGCGCGCTGGTGCAGACCCGGCGGGCGCGGGGGCTGATCGATCACGGCGCGGTGTCGCTGGTCTTCCTCGACGCGGGCGGCGCCGCGCTGCCGGGGGGGATCACGGTGCGCCCCTCGCCCACGCAGGACAGTGTGGACTGGACCGCGGTCGACTGGTCCGGCCCGGTCCCGCCCGGCGCCCGCACCGCGCGGATCCGCTTCGCGGCGGAGCGTGCCTCGGGCGCCTCCTCCGACGCCTTCGCCGACGCGTTCTCGCTGGTGCTGGAGGAGCCGAGCAGCAGCGCCGCCCCGCTGCGCTGAGCGCGCGCGGGGGGCTTCAGGGTCGGCAGGGCGTGCGCGGGGCCGCAGGGGCCGGCGGCTCGGCCCGCTGCGCGGCGCCCAGCCAGGCCGCGCTGCTGCTCGAGGACGCCTCCTCCTCCTCGACCCCGGCGCCCGGATCGCCCGCGGCGGCGGTCCCGGAGGTCATCGCGTCGCCGCTCTCGCCCGGCGCATAGCGTTCGAGATAGGTCCAGGCCAGGATCTCGTGCCGCGCCCAGGCCGCGCCGGTGGCGGCGGCGAAGCCGACGAAGGCGGTCTCGCTCCCCAGCAGGGCGGGGATGTCGACCGGGTGCGCGAACACCGCCCCGGGCGGGCGCAGTCCCGCGCGGGACAGGCGCAGCTCCAGCGTGCAGCCGTCATAATCGAGCCAGGCGTGCCAGGTCTCGCCCGCCTCGAAGGGCGCCTCGATGTCGACCGGCCCGAAGTCCCTGTGCCGCACGTCGCCGTTGATCAGCAGCCCGGTGTGGTTGTCGCTGCGGTCCCAGCCGTTGCGCCAGGTGTCGAACTCCACCGCCAGGCTGTTCGGGACGCCCTCGTAGCCCATGCCGCCGCCATTCTCCCCGAGGCTGGCCGAGGCGGTCTGGGCGATCAGCGCGATCCCGTCCGCGCCGCCGCCCCCGGGCCGGTCCATGCGGAAGGCGAAATAGGTGCTGAACGCCTTGGTGGAGATCTGCGCCGAGGAGAACACGCTGCCTGACATCCAGCCCTGCGCGGGGGTGAGGGTGAGGGCGCCGTCCTCGCCCACCGCGGCGGCGCCGCTGAGCGTGAGGCGCGAGGCGTCGAGGAAGTCGGTCAGCCGCAGGTCCCCCGCGCCCTGGGCCGCGGCGGGGGCGGCGAGGAGGGCGGCGAGGGGGGCGGCGGCGAGGGGGCGGCGCAGGGCGGTCATGGGCGAAGTCTCCCGTGGCGGCGCGCGGCGGGCGCGGAAGGGGGCGTCGAAGCGATATGACCACGCTATGAACGGGCGGGCGCGATGTCCATGGCCGGGCGGGCGGGCGGCGGGGATCGGGGCGGGCAGTGGGGATCGGCCGCGGCGCGGGCAGGGTGGTGCGCGCGGGTCGCGCGGGGCGGTGCGGCGGGTGCGGTGGGCCGCGGGGCGCGTGCGGCGGCGCCGGCCGCAAACGCGAAGAGGCCCGCGCCGTGGGGCGCGGGCCTCTTTGCCGAAGGCGCTGCATCCGCGGCGCGCGTCGGGAAGGGTGGTAGCGGAGGAGGGACTTGAACCCCCGACACGCGGATTATGATTCCGCTGCTCTAACCAGCTGAGCTACTCCGCCGCCGTGGCGTCTGGGGCGGTGGCCCCGGGCGACGGGGGGCTGTTTACGGCCAGCCGCGGGGGCCGTCAAGCGGCTGCGTGCAGTTTTTTGAACCGCCCCGGGATTTTTCTCCCGCCGCCCGGCGAGGCGGCCCGAACGCCGCCCCGCCCGCGCCCCGCCGCCGCCTCAGCCATGGCCGTCCGCCGGGGGCATTCCCGCAGCGCGGCGCGCCGCCGCCCGCCGCGTCCGGGCCCGGCGAGAGAGCATGTTGAACCCCTCCACCGCCGCCGAAAACGCCATCGCGGCATAGACATAGCCCTTGGGCACATGCACGCCGAACCCCTCGGCGATCAGCGTCATGCCGATCATCAGCAGGAAGCCCAGCGCCAGCATGATCACCGTCGGGTTCGCCTCGACGAACTGCGCCAGCGGCCCGGCGGCGATCAGCATCAGCGTCACCGCCGTGACCACCGCCACCACCATGATCGGCACGTGCGGCGTCATCCCCACCGCGGTGATGATGCTGTCGATCGAGAACACCAGGTCCAGCAGCAGGATCTGCGCCACCGTCGCCGCGAACCCGGCCGCCACCTTCGGCGCGGCCTTGTCGAACAGCCCCTCGGGTTCCGGGTCCACCTGGTCGTGGATCTCCTTCGTCGCCTTCCACACCAGGAACAGCCCGCCCGCGACCATGATCAGGTCCTTCCAGCTGAACTCCTCGCCGAAGGCGGCGAACAGCGGGTCGGTCAGCTGCACGATCCACGCGACCCCCGCCAGCAGGACCAGCCGCAGGACCAGCGCCAGCCCGATGCCGATGCGGCGGGCCGAGGCGCGTTTTTCCTCGGGCAGGCGGTTGGTGAGGATCGAGATGAAGAGGAGGTTGTCGATGCCGAGCACCACCTCCATCACGATCAGCGTGAACAGGGCGACCCACGCCTCGGGCGTGGACAGAAGGGCGAGGAATTCGGTCATCGAAACATCCCGTCGGGCCTGGCCCCGCCGCCGCGCCGGGCGCGGCGCGCGCGGGGGAAGGGGCGAAAGGGATGAGATTGGCGCCCCCGGCGGCGCAATCAAGCGCGCAGGCCCTCCGGGGCGGGGCTGAATTTTGATTGACCGGATCAACCTTCTCCGGCCAGATGGACCCATGACCGACGCGCCTTCCCCCATGCAAGCGCCCGAAGCGGAGCTCTCGGCCCGCATCGCCCGGATGCGCCGCTTCAACCGCTTCCACACCGCGCTGGTGGGGGCGCTGGAGGAGGGGTTCCACGACTCCCCCCTGTCGCTGCCCCAGGCCCGGGTGCTGCACGAGATCGGGGCGACGCCGGACGGCCCGCCCTCGGCCGCGGCGCTGTCCAAGGCGATGAGCATGGACCCGGGGCAGCTGTCGCGCATCCTCTCGGCGCTCTGCGCGCAGGGGGTGATCGAGCGGAATCCGGACCCGGACGACGCGCGGCGCATGACGCTCTCGCTCACCCGCGCCGGGGCGCGGATGCTGGCGGCGCTGGAGGCGGAATCGGACGCGCGGGTGGGGCGGCTGCTGGCCCGCCTCTCGCCCGCGGCGCAGGCGCGTGCGGTGGCGGCGATGGGGATGCTCGAGGGGCTGTTCGCCGAGGGCCCGGCCCCGGCCGATCTGGTCCTGCGCGACCCGAAGGTGGGCGAGCTGGGCGAGCTGGTGGGCCGCCAGGCCGCCTTCTACGCCGCCGCGCATGGCTGGGACGCGGAGTGGGAGCGGATCGCGCTGGGCATCGTCTCGCGCTTCGACCCGGGCGCCAAGCCGGGGCGCGAAAAGGGTTGGGTGGCCGAGCTGGACGGCGCCCCCCAGGGCTGCGTCTTCGCGGCCGAGGACGATGCCGAGACGGCGCGGCTGCGGCTTCTGTTCGTGGACGAGGCGGCGCGGGGCAGGGGGCTGGGGCACATGCTGGTGGGCGAGTGCGTGGCCTTCGCGCGGGCGGCGGGCTACCGGCGGATGCGCCTCTGGACCATCGACGTGCTGGCCCCGGCGCGGCGGATCTACGCCGCCCACGGCTTCCACGTGGCCGAGGCGGCGCCGGTGCGCCAGTTCGGCCAGGACGTGGTGTCCGAGACCTGGGAGCTTTCGTTCGACTGAGGGCGGCTCAGCCCGGGGCGAGGGGCGCCTCCGCGCCCGGCGTCTCCGCCTTCGCCTCTGGCGTCGCCGCCGCCGCGCGCGCCCGGTCCCGGGCCGCGAGGGCCTTGTTGGCCTTCATCGCGCCCCAGGCCAGCGGGATCGCCATCAGCCCCGCCAGCGCGAAGGCCTCGGGGGCGGCGCCCATGCTCTCGAACAGCTGGGTGTAGAAATGGATGCCCGCGAAGGTGAGCCCGGCGTTGAACAGCCCGCGCTGGTTGCGGATCGCGGCCCAGGCGATCATCCCGGCCAGCGCCGCGGCCCAGGCGATGGAATAGGCCTCCTCGGGGATGGTGATCGCCCCCTCGCGCCAGGCGGCGAGGGCGGCGTTGTAGCTGTCCCACTGGTCGGGCGAGCCGTCGAGAGCCGCGCGCAGCGCCGTGCGCACCCAGCTCTCGCCCACCACGTCGCCCCAGAGCGAGCCGACGAGCGCCGAGAGGTTGGCGACCACGAAGCCCATCATCGCGTGGATGCGCAGGTGGCGCGCGTCCCGCTCGGGTCGGCGCCGGGCCAGCAGCAGCGCGGCGGTCACGAGGGCGGACATCTGCAGGATCGTCAGCGTGCTCTCGGGCGAATAGAAGGCGTAGGCGGCGTGCCGGTAGAAGGTCCCGGTGTCGAGGACCTGGGCGAAGGGCACGATGGCGGCGGCCGAGACGAGGCGTACATCCACCCGCCAGCCCGCCCAGGCGATCACGGCGGCGAACCACAGGTGCGCGGCGCCGGTGGCGAGGTCGCCCGGATCGGCCCTGTGGATCATCCGCCCCAGCCCCAGCAGGTGGACGGCGAGGCCCATCAGCAGGATCGCGCCGCCGACGAAGGCCAGCCCCGGCCCGTCGCGCCGCCAGACCGCCCAGCCGCCGAGGCCCGCGGCGGCGCCGAGGGCGAGCATCACCGGGTCCGCGACCTCCTTGTAGCGTTGCATCAGCTCCATCGCCGCGCCGCCCAGCAGCATCCCCGCCCCGATCAGCGCCGCGGCGCCGCCGAAGAAGCGCAGAGTCTCGCCCCCGCGCATCAGCAGCGCGAGGCCCACGGCGCCGAACACCAGCCCCGCCCCGGCCACCGCGGCGGCGTCGGCGAGCCAGAAGATCAGCCCCGCCGCCGCGGCCAGAACGCCGCCGACCAGGAGGGCGTCGACCACCAGCTCCATCATCACGGCGCGGGCGCGGGTCTCGATCTCCCGCGCCTGGGCGGGGGACAGCACGCCGTCCCGGACGAGCTTGTCGGTGTCGGCGACGGCGAACATGGGGCGTCTCCTGCGCGCGGGGGATTTTTGAACAATGTTCACTTGCGCGCGGGTTTTCAAGGGGGACGGCTCCCCGGGAACGCAAGAGGGGCGCGCGGCATCGGCCCGCGCGCCCCTCTCCGGCGCCGTCTCCCGGCGGGGCCGCGCCCCGGGCGGCGGCCCCGACTGCCGCTCAGAACAGCGGTTGGTATTTCCACTCATCCGCGTCGGGGGTCACCTCGTCGAGGTCATAGCCCGAATCCTGCATCCGGCGCGCCACGGGCAGGCCCTGTTCGGCGGCCATGTCGACCATCCGGCGGCCCTCGGCCGTGTCCTTCGCCACGCCCCGGCCGCGCATCAGGTCGAGCCCGTAGTTGAACTGCCCCACCGGGTCCCCGGCCTCGGCCGCCATGCGGTCGAGGGCTGCGGCGGCGTCCGGGTCCTCCGGCCCGCCATAGCCGTTGTCGTGCAGGTAGCTCATCCAGGTCATGGCCTGGGTGTAGCCGGCCTTGATGCAGGCCTCGAAGATCGCGCGGGCCTCTTCATGCGCGCCGGACTTGGTGGCGGGATAGCCCATCGAGCAGACGATCATGTCCGCCTTCCCGTCGCGCCCGTTCTGGATGAAGCGGTCGAGGGTCATCTCCTCGGGGTTCGTCTCGCCGTACTCATCGCTTTCGACCACGAAATCCTCGGGCAGGTCGTCCACGGGTTTCGATCCGTTGGCGAGCGCCGCGGGGGCGGCGAGCGGCAGGGCCAGGATGGCGGCGAGGGCGGCGGCGAGGGCGGTCTTCATGGCGGGTCCTCCGGCTGCTGGCGCAGGCGCGGCCGCGGGCCCGCGCGGCAGGGGCGCGGACCTCGCGGGGCGGCGCGGTCGGTTTCAGTGTGCCACGATTCCCGGTCGGCGGGGCCGCTACTTTGGCGCCCCGCCCCTCAGCGCCTGCGCGAGAGCAGCCCGCGGGCCGGGTCATAGCCGATCAGCGCCCCCCCGAGGAACACCGCGAAGCTGCCCGCCACCACCGCCAGCGCCCCGAGGTTCAGCTGCCCGTAGAGGGTGAAGCGGATCAGCTCCACCGCGTGGGTGAACGGGTTGAAGGCGCAGATGTCGTGCAGCAGCTCGGAGCTTTCGGCCATCTTCCACAAGGGGTAGAGGGCCGAGGACAGGAAGAACATTGGAAAGATCACGAAGTTCATCACCCCGGCGAAATTCTCCAGCTGCTTGATGGTCGAGGACAGCAGCAGCCCCAGCGCGCCCAGCGTCAGCCCCGTCAGCATCAGGGCGGGCAGCGCCAGCAGGTACCCTTCCCACGGCAGGGTGATGCCATAGAGCGCGGCGACCCCGAGGAAGGCGTAGACCTGCAGGATCGAGATCGCCGCCCCCGCCGCCAGCTTCGCCAGCAGCAGCCACCAGCGCGGGAAGGGCGAGGTGAGCAGCAGGCGCATGGCCCCCATCTCCCGGTCATAGACCAGCGACAGCGAGGACTGCATCCCGTTGAACAGCTGGATCATCCCGCACAGGCCGGGGACGATGTAGATCTCGTATGTGATGTAGGTCTGGTAGGGCGGCGTGATCGACAGGCCCAGCGCGGCGCGGAACCCCGCGGCGAAGACCACCAGCCACACCAGCGGGCGCACAAGCGCCGCGATGAAGCGGGCGCGCTGGGCGAGGAAACGCTGCGCCTCGCGGCCCATCACCGCCAGCAGGCAGGCGATCCAGGCGCGGGGCGGCAGGTCGGGGGCGGTGCGGCTCATCTGGCGGTCTTTCGGGATAGGTCAGGGCAGGGGCGGGGGGGGGGGGGGGGGGGGGGGAACCAAGGGGGGGAGGGAAGGAGGGGGGGGGGGGGGGGGGGGGGGGGGGGGGGGGGGGGGGGGGGGGGGGGGGGGGGGGGGGGGGGGGGGGGGG
>NZ_JBOCEF010000083.1:0-9422 GCF_050586345.1 Rhodovulum sp. DZ06 | reverse complement strand
CCCCCCCCCCCCCCCCCCCCCCCCCCCCCCCCCCCCCCCCCCCCCCCCCCCCCCCCCCCCCCCCCCCCCCCCCCCAACACTATCGCGAAGCGAAGCTATTCCCCCGCGTGGACCGCAAGCCAGACGGTGGGCTGGCCTTCCGCGGTGGCCTCGACCCGGTGGCGCACATGCGCAGGCAGGTGGGCCCAGTCGCCGGGGGACATGGCGCGGGGGGCCTCGCCTTCGCATTGCAGGATGGCGCCGCCGGTCAGCACCAGCACCCACTCGTCCCAGGCCTGGTCGTACCACTCGCCCGGCGGGGTCTCGTGCCCGTGCGAGGTGATGCGCTCGATCCGCGCGCCGGGCAGGGCGGCGACGGGGTCGAACGCCTCGGGCCCGCCGGGACCGGGGAGGTCCGCGAAGAACGACCCGAAGGAGGCGCGCGGGGCGTCTGGAGCGTCGCTCATCGGGACGCGAATTCGGGGCCGTCATGGGCGGTGACGGCGGGGGCCTCGCCCTGCCACGTCTCCACCCGCACCAGCGCAGATTGGGCGGCCGAGCCCTGGCCGATGCCGCTGGTCCCCTCGTCGCGGGTCAGCACGTTGGCCGAGCCGTGCTTGCAGAACGGGACCTCCGCATCCGGGTCGGCGGGGTCGTACCAGGCGCCGGTGGGCAGGCGCAGGACGCCCGGGCGCACCGCATCGGTCACCACCGCACCCGCAAGGCAGGCGCCGCGGGCGTTGAAGATCCGCACCACCTCGCCATCCGCGATCCCGCGGGCGGCGGCGTCGGCGGGGCTGATCCACACCGGCTCGCGCCCCGCCACCTTGCCCGCCTTCGCCACGCCCCCGGCGTCGAGTTGGGAATGAAGCCGCGTCTCGGGCTGGTTGGTGATCAGGTGCAGCTCGCCCTCCTGCGCGGCGCCGAGCCATTCCTTCGGAGGGATCCAGACCGGGTGGCCCGGCTGCCCCTCCAGCCCCATCTCGGCCACCGCGTCGCAGAAGATCTCGATCCGGCCCGAGCGGGTCTCGAGCGGCGCCTGCACGGGGCTGATCCGGAACGCCTCCATCAGCACCTGCGGGCGCTCGGTCGCCGGCATCTCCCAGGTCCCCGCCGCCTTCAGGGCGTCGAGCGAGGGCGCCTCGATCCCCATGCGCCCGAAACGCTGGCGGGCCTGGTCCCAGAGGTGGGCGATCCACTCATCGGCGGTGCGCCCCTCGGTGAAGGCGTCGGCGCAGCCGAGGCGGGCGGCGATGCCCGCATAGATGTCGTAATCGCTGCGCGCCTCGCCCACCGGCTCGGTCGCCTTGCCGTTCCAGACGATGGTCGGCTCCCAATGGGTCATCGCCACGTCCTCCCGCTCCATCGGCGCCAGCGAGGGCAGCACGATGTCGGCGAAGCGGGCCATCGGGGTCCAGTGGATCTCGTTGACGATCACGCTCTCGGGCCGCCGGAAGGCGCGGGCGAGGCGGCCCACGTCCTGGTGGTGGTGGAACGGGTTGCCCCCGGCCCAGAGCACGCAGCGCAGGTCCGGATACGTGTGCACCTTGCCGTCGAACCGGTACTGCGCGCCGGGATGCAGCAGCGCGTCGGCGATGCGGGCGACGGGGATGCGCGCCTGCACCTTGTTCTCGCCCTGCGGCACGGCGGGGAAGGACATGCGCCGCACCGGCACGCCGATGCCGTTCTCGGAGGCGTAGCCGATGCCGAAGCCGCCGCCCGGCAGGCCGATCTGCCCCAGCATGGCCGCGAGCGCGATGGCCGCCCAGACCGGCTGCTCGCCATTATCCGCGCGCTGCAGCGACCAGGCGACGGTGATGAGGCTGCGCGTCCCCGCCGCCTCCCGCGCCAGCCCGGCGATGCGCTCGGCCGGGATCTCGCACAGGGGCGCGGCCCAGTCGGGGGTCTTGGGGATGCCGTCCGTCTCTCCGCGCAGATAGGCGGCGAAGCGGGGGAAGCCGTGCGCGTGGGTGGAAAGGAACTTGGCGTCATGCAGCCCCTCGTCCAGCAGGGTGTACGCCATCGCCAGCATCATCGCCGTGTCGGCGCCGGGCCGCATGGCGAGGTGCTCGGCCCCCACCTCTCCGTCGATATCCGAGGCGAGCGGCGAGACGTTCACGAAGCGGCAGCCATTCGCGGTCGCCCCCCGCAGCGCCTGCCGCAGCCAGTGCCGCCCGACCCCGCCCGAGGTCACCTGCGCGTTCTTGCGCGGCAGACCGCCGAAGGCGATGACCAGCTTCGTGTTCTCCATCACCGAGTGCCAGTCGGTCGCCCCGTCCAGCACCGTGCGGCTGAAATCGCCCACGACATGGCGGCTGATCGCGGCGGCGGCGGCGTAGGAGTAGTTGCCGACCGAGGCCACGTAGCCCCCGGCGCAATTGAGGAAGCGGTGGATCTGGCTCTGCGCATGGTGGAAGCGCCCGGCCGAGGCCCAGCCGTACGATCCGCCATAGATCGCCCCGTTCCCATGCGCCGCACGCACCCGCTCGATCTCCGCCGCCGCGGCGTCCAGCGCCTCGTCCCAGGACACCTCCACGAAGGCGTCCCGCCCGCGCCCGGCGCCGCCGTCGCCCGCAAGAAACCCCTTGCGGATGGCGGGGCGGCGGATGCGGCTCGGCGCATCCTGCGCCTCGAGCCAGCCGCGCCCCAGCGGGCTCGGGTCCGGGTCGCCCTCCCAGTCCAGCACCTCGGTCAGCCGCCCCTTCTCGGCCCGCACCCGGTAGGTCCCCCAATGGGTGGCGAGAAGCGTGTCATGGGGCATGGGTGACTCTCCGGGGCTGTGCGTCGGTTGGGCCGGAGGATAGGCGCGCCGATCACCGCTGGAAACCATCATTCGCCCCCCGCGCGCGCCGCGGCGCGATGACCGGCCCCGCTTCCCGCCCCCACCATGGACGGGGGCGCGGCGGGCGTTTACCGTCCCTTCAGCCGCAGATCATGGGGGGATGCGAGATGAGCCAGCGCCCGGGCCTCACCGTCGGGATCGAGGAAGAATACCTCGTGGTGGACCGCGAGACGCGGGACCTCGTGGACCGGCCCGACCCGGGCTTCCTCGAAAAGCTCTCGGAGCTTGTCGGCGAACAGGTCGCCCCCGAATACCTGCAATGCCAGGTCGAGGTCGGCACCGGCGTGCACAAGGCGATCCCCGACGCGGTGGCGGAACTGACGTCCCTGCGCGCCAAGGTGGCGGATGCGGCCGAGGCGTTCGGCTACGCCCCCATCGCCGCCTCCACCCACCCGTTCGGCAAGTGGCGGGCGCAGACCCATACCCGCAAGAAACGCTATGACGAGCTGTCCCAGGATCTCGGGGCCACCGTCCGGCGCCTGCTGATCTGCGGCTGCCATGTCCATGTCGGGATCGAGGACGAGGACCTCAGGATCGACCTGATGAACCAGGTCGCCTATTTCCTGCCGCACCTGCTGGCGCTCTCCACCTCCTCGCCGTTCTGGGAGGGGGAGGACACGGGCCTCGCCTCCTACCGCCTCACCGTCTTCGACGCGCTGCCGCGCACCGGGCTGCCGGACCAGATGAACAGCTTCTCGGAATACCGGCGGCTGGTGGAGCACCTCGTGAAGGCCGGCTGCATCGAGGACGCGACCCGCATCTGGTGGGACATCCGCCCCTCGGACAAGTTCCCGACGCTGGAGCAGCGGGTGACCGACGTGTGCTCCCGCGTGCGCGACGCCGGGGCCGTCGCCGCGCTCTACCAGTGCCTGCTGGCCTTCCTGTGGCGGCTGAAATCGCGCAACCAGCGCTGGCGGGTCTATCCCGGCATCCTGATCGAGGAGAACCGCTGGCGCGCCCAGCGTTACGGCGCCCGCGGCGAGCTGGTGGATCACGGGGCGGGGCGCCTCTCGCCCTTCCCGGACCTGTGCGAGGAGCTGATCGACATGCTGCGCCCCGAGGCCGAGGCCCTGGGCTGCGTGAAGGAGCTTCTGCACATCCGCCGCATCGCCGGGGAAGGGACCAGCGCCGAGCGCCAGCGCGCGGTGCATGGCAAGGCGATGGCGGACGGCGCCGGCCCCGAGGAAGCCGCGCGGGCCGTGGTCGACGCGCTGATCGCCGAGTTCCGGGAGAGCTGAGATGACAGGGAAACCGCGTTTCGCAGGCAAGGCGCCCGGCGCTGCGGGAGGGGGCGCCTGATGTCCCACCCCGACCTGACCCTCCTCGACCGCATCATGTTCCTGCTGCGCCCGGTGGCGCAGGTCCGCCGGATCTCGCATCGCTGCGCGGCCTATCTGCGCCGCGACGGGTACATCACCGTCAAGCATGTCCACCCGGGGAACGTGCAGTACCACCGGCTCGATCCGACCGAGGCGCGCGAGCTCGCCGCGGCGTTGCAGGAGCTGGCGGACGAGGCCGACCGGCGCGTCCCCCCGACCGCGGAGGGCCGCTGATGCTGGGCCGTCTGATCGCCCGTCTTTTCACCGGCAGGTCCGAGGCCGGGACCACCGTCGCCCCGGGGCTGGTGGTGCAGGAGGCCGACAATGGCGGCGTGATCCTTTGCGCCGTCCGCGATGGCCGCTCCGAGGAGATCCTGCTGTCGCGCCCCGAGGCGTTCCGCCTGGCCGAGGCGATCCGGGGCGCGGAGGCGCCGCCGCCCGAGGGGTTCCGCATGGCGCCCGACGGTATCGACGGCGCCCGCCTGCAGATCGACCGCGCAGGCCGCGCGCGGGAGATCATCCTGACCGCCGGGGAGCTCTCCGCCCTCGACGCCGCCATCAGGAAGACGCTCGACCAGCTGTACCTGCGCCCCCGCTTGCTGGGCATCCCCTGGTCGAGCCGGTGACCCGGCCGCCCCGACCGGGGGCTGTCGGGGCCGGGACCCGGGGCGGGACTGCAGGACAGGCGCCGCGATCCCGCGCGGCGCACGACGCTTGCAGAATCCCCGCGAACCATTACATTCGGCGGTGTGACGCGCCTGTTTGGCGTCTTTTCGGGCGGGAAACGCTGAAAATCGCTTGGTGCGCTGCGAAACGTGTTATCAAGGTCTCGCGCCGAGAATGGAGGCGCGGACATCTGCTCAAGGGGGTGTAAATGGCCAAGGTCTGGAGAGAGCACCCCGTCGCGACCGCCCTGATGGCGGCGGCATCCGCCCCCATCATGATCGGCCTCTGGGCGGCCTTCACCTGACGCCGCCAGGCCGGGCCGCTCAGGACGCTCGGCGCGACGGATCGACACCGAAGAACGGCAATGAAAACGACGCCCCGATCCAGCAGGATCCGGGCGTCGTTTTCGTTTCGGGCGGGGGCCGAGACCGGGGACAGGACCGGAACCAGGGCCGCATATCAGCCCGGCGGATCGCGCCGATCCTCATGCGCCTCGCGCGTGCGGAAATCGTTGCCCCAGTCGATCAGCAACCCCACGAGCATGCCGAGCACCAGGTAGCCCGCCATCGCCAGCGCCGCCGCGAACAGCCGCTGCTCCGGCATCGGCTGCAGGTCGCCATAGCCCAGCGTGGTGAAGGTCACCACGGCGAAATAAAGCGCCGTGCCCGCGCTGGCATAGACCTCGATGAACCGCCCCGGATCGCCCTGCGCGCCGAACTGCGCCGTCTCGCGCATCCGCTCGGCGCCGGGGCAGGCGGCGGCCGAACACATCACCCCCTCGCGCGCGAAGATCGCGGCGAAGAGCAGGATCAGCAGAAAGCTGACCGACAGCAGCGAGGCGACGGCGACCCCGTCCCGCACGCCGCTGTGGAAATAGCTCCACCCCGCGACCGCGGCGGCGACCATCACCCCGAAGACCAGGAACGCGTCCGCGGGCGCCCCCAGCACCGTGGTCCCGGAGAAATTGTCGGGGAACAGCCGCAGCGCCGCGGCGACGACGGCGCCGTAGCCGACCGGCGCCCCGCAGAAATAAAGTTCGAACGTCCAGCGCCGCCGCCAGCGCCCGAAGGATTGCAGCCGGTCCGACGCCGCCCGGTGCAGGCGAATCCAGCGGAACCGCAGCGCCTCCAGCGCCCTCTTGAAGAAATCCTTCGGCATCTCCCCGTCCCCCACCCGGTGAAGCTTCCGTGAAGCTGGCGAATTCGCGCGGGGCATTCAAGAAAAACAAAATGAAACGGGCGCCGCGATCCCCCGCGGCGCCCGTCCTTCCTTGAAACCAGGCGCCCGAAGGCGCGCCGATCACATCCCTTCGTAGATCGGGAAGCGCTTGCACAGCGCCTCGGCCTGGGCCTTCACCTGGGCCTCGACCTCGCCATTGCCCTCGGCGCCGTTCGCCGCGAGGCCGTCGACGACCTTGCAGATCATCTCGCCGATCTCCTTGAACTCCGCCTCGCCGAAGCCGCGGGTGGTCCCGGCGGGGGAGCCGAGGCGCACGCCCGAGGTCACCATCGGCGGGGCTGGGTCGAACGGGATGCCGTTCTTGTTGCAGGTGATGTGCGCGCGGCCCAGCGCCGCCTCGGTGTCCTTGCCGGTCACGTTCTTGGGCCGCAGGTCGACCAGCAGCACGTGGGTGTCGGTGCCGCCGGTGACGATGTCCAGCCCGCCCGCCATCAGCGTGTCGGCCAGCGCCTGGGCGTTCTTGACCACCTGCTGCGCATAGGCGCGGAACTCGGGGCGCAGCGCCTCGCCGAAGGCCACGGCCTTGGCGGCGATCACGTGCATCAGCGGCCCGCCCTGGATCCCCGGGAAGATGGCCGAGTTGACCTTCTTGGAGATCTCGGGGTCGTTGGTCAGGATCATGCCGCCGCGCGGACCGCGCAGGGTCTTGTGCGTGGTGGTGGTCGCGACGTGGCAATGCTCGAGCGGGTTGGCGATCACGCCGCCCGCGACCAGGCCCGCGAAATGCGCCATGTCCACGTGCAGGTAGGCGCCCACCTCGTCCGCGATCTCGCGGAACCTGGCGATGTCGATGTCGCGCGGGATGGCCGAGCCGCCGGCCACGATCACCTTCGGCTTGTGCTCGCGCGCAAGATCCGCGGCGGCGTCGTAGTCGATGCGGCTGTCCTGCTGGCGCACGCCATAGGAGACGACGTTGAACCACTTGCCGGACTGGTTGACCTTGGCGCCGTGGGTCAGGTGCCCGCCCGAGGCGAGGTCCATGCCCATGAAGGTGTCGCCGGGCTTCATCAGCGACATGAACACCGCCTGGTTCGCCTGGGAGCCGGAGTTCGGCTGCACGTTGGCGTACTGGCAGTTGAACAGCTTCTTGGCGCGCTCGCGGGCGAGGTTCTCGGCCACGTCCACGTACTGGCAGCCGCCGTAGTACCGGCGACCCGGATAGCCTTCGGCATACTTGTTGGTCAGGACCGACCCCTGCGCCTCGAGCACCGCCTTGCTGACGATGTTCTCGGAAGCGATCAGCTCGATTTCGTCGCGCTGACGGGTCAGCTCATCCGCGATCGAGGCGAAGAGTTCGGGGTCGCGGTCCTGCACCGACTGGGTGAAGAACCCGGCGTCGCGCGTGCTGGCGTCCATGGGCTGTCTCCGATGGTTCACGTGTGGCGTCGCGCCCCGCCTGCGCCCCGGGATTTCTACCCCCGGGCGGGCGGAGCGGGCTGGCGATGGGCGGGTTCTATCGCGGCGCCGCAGCGGAGTCCCGCACGTTTTCGACATTTCACGCGCCGTGGGCGGCGGTCGGGGGCCTTCCGGCGCCCCGCGGAAGGGCCTTGCTGGCGGGCGCCGCGGCCAAAGCGGGGCGGGGGGCGGCATTGTCGATCCATGACGTAGCGTAACAATTCGATTCGTCTTGATACGACCGCTTCTCCCGCTGCACTCTTGTCCCCCGCGTCTGTTTAGGAATAAACGCGGGCCAGACCCGGGGCGGGCGGCGACCGTGCGCCGCGATGCGCCGCCGGGCAGAGCAGGGGGAGCGTCCGGGATGGACGAATCCGAACATCACTCGCCCGCCCCTGCGCCCGCGCCGGGACCGGCGCGGTTCGAGCGGATCTGCTTCCGCGCCAGCGATGCCCCCGCGGCGCGCGCGGCGCTGGCCCGGTTCACCGCGATATATGGCGACTGCAAGGCCGCGGAGGCGGACGTGATCGTCGCCATCGGCGGCGACGGCATGATGCTCGAGACGCTGGCCGCTTCCGAGGCGCTCGACGTGCCCGTCTACGGGATGCATCGCGGCACCGTGGGGTTCCTGATGAACGACTACCGCCTCGAGGGCCTGCGCGAGCGGCTGGCCGAGGCGGAGCCGGCGCGGATCAACCCCCTGCGCATGACCGCCTACCGCATGGACGGCGAGGTCCGCCGCGCCCGCGCGATCAACGAGGTCAGCCTGATCCGCCAGCGCCACCAGGCCGCGCGCATCCGCATCCTGATCGACGGCAAGGAGCGGATGAGCGAGCTTGTCTGCGACGGCGTCATGGTCGCCACCCCCGCCGGCTCCACCGCCTACAACTATTCCGCCCATGGCCCGATCCTGCCGATCCAGGCCGACATCCTCGCCCTGACGCCGATCAGCGCCTTCCGCCCCCGCCGCTGGCGCGGGGCGCTGCTGCCGCGCGACGCGCAGGTGACGCTGGAGGTCTCGGCCCCCGAACACCGCCCCGTCTCGGCCACCGCCGACAACGTGGAGGTCCGCGACGTGCGCCGCGTCGACGTGGAGATCGAGCGCGAGGTGACGCACACGTTGCTGTTCGATCCGGGCCACGGGCTCGAGGAACGCCTGATCCGGGAGCAGTTCGCCTGATGGCGGAGCGCGCGACAGGCCCCTGGCTTCGGGGGCGCGTGGTGTCGTGGAACGATGCGCGCGGCTTCGGCTTCCTGCGCCCGGACCAGGGCGAGGGGGGCGACATGTTCGTCCACATCGCCGCCTTCGGCCGGACGGGCGAGCGCCCGCAGCTGGGCTCCCATGTGAAATACCGCGTCGGCCCGGGGCGCGACGGGCGGCCCGCGGCGGTGGCGGCGCGGCTCGATGAAGGGGGCTTGCTGGAGCGGCGCTTCCTGCCGCGGCTGCGCCCGCGCGAGGGGCGGATCGCGTTCGCCGCGCTGATGGCGCTGCTGGCCGTCGGCGCGGTGGTCTTCGGCGAGGCGCCGCCCGAGCTGCTGGGCCCCTATGTCGCGATGGGGGCGATGTCGATCATCTTCTACCGCACCGACAAGGCGCAGGCGGTCAAGGACGGCTGGCGCGCGCCCGAGACGACGCTGCACGCCACCGACCTGGTGTTCGGGGTGATCGGCGGGCTGTTCGCGCAGGGCTGGTTCGGGCACAAGACCTCGAAACCCGGCTATTTCACCGTCACCGCGATCATCGCCGCGGGCCATGCCGCGCTGCTGATCGCCGCGGGGGTCGGGGCGATGGATACGGTGAAGCTGGCGATGCGGCTGCTGGGCCTGGTCTCGGGCGGCGACGGCGCCTGAAGGGCAGGGGGCGCGGCCCGGGGACGCCGCAGCCGGGAATGGTCCGCCGGGGGCGGGGGGGGGGGGGGGGGGGGGGGGGGGGGGGGGGGGGGGGGGGGGGGGGGGGGGGGGAGGGGGGGGGGGGGGGGGGG
>NZ_JBOCEF010000082.1:0-9443 GCF_050586345.1 Rhodovulum sp. DZ06 | reverse complement strand
GGACGGGGGGGGGGAGGGGTGGAAGGGGCGCCCAAACGTTGTGCCGTGGCCGCATGGGGCGCGGGGGGGGGTTCCTGGGGATTTTGGGGGGCGTTGTTTCGGGGGGCTTCCCCCCCCCGAGCCCCCCGAGCAGGGGGTGACCCCCTGCACCCCCTTTTTTCTGGGCGTGTCCGGCCCCTCAAGGGGGGCAAGCCCCCGTTCGGGGCCGGAGGCGGCTGCGCCGCCGGGCGCGACGGGGCAGGGGAGCGCAAGACATGCAAAGGGCCTGGCCGGCGTCCCGGTCAGGCCCTTCGTGCATTCAAGCGGCGGCGGTTCGTCAGATGGCCATCAGCCCGGCCGCGACGACTGCGGCGATCACCAGCGCGGCGGCGATGGCGGCCCAGCGCCAGGTCACCCGGCGGAAGGCGCGGCGCTCTTCCGCGGTGCGGGGCGGCGGCGGGGTGACCGTGGCGTCTTCTTCGTCCCAACGGTCGGCGGGGTCGGAGTTTGAATAGGTCATGCCCGAGGACCTAGCGCGCCCCCCGCCCGTTTCCAGCGCCCTCGGCCCAGGCGGCCCTCAGGCCGGATCGCCGTAAGGATCGCCCCCGTTCCCGCGCCAGCGCATCGAGAAGATGCCCTGCGCCACCGGGTTCCCCAGATCATCCTTCAGGTCGACGCAGGTGAAGAAGCTCTTGCGCCCGCCCCCGGTCACCCGGCTTTCGGCGATCAGCTTCGACCCCTTGGCCTGGCCAAGGTAGTTCACCGTCATCGACAGCGTCATCGCCAGCCGCTTGCGCCCCGGCCAGGGGCAGAAGCAGCCCGAGAACCCCGAGGCCGTGTCCATCAGCGTCGCGTGCACCCCGCCATGCGGAAGGCCGTAGCGGTTGCCGTGCTTGCGCTCGAGGTCCAGCTCCACACGCGCATAGCCCTGCGCCCAGTCCACGATCCTGAAGCCCACCAGCTCCTGGAACGGATAGCCGGTCTCCTCGGACAGCGGCGCATAGCCCTCGGGGATCGGGGGCAGGCCGCCGCCCTCCATGCCGTCCGCGCTCATGCCGGCGCCTCCGGCGGCTTGGACAGCGACAGGTCGCGGGCGGCCAGCGCCAGCCGCGGCCCGGCCTTCTCTTCCAGCTGCTCGGGCGAGACCAGGAAGGACGGCGCGCCCACGTTCATCGCGAAGATCCGCTCCCCGTCCGGCGAGGCGATGGGCGCCGCGATGCCGTTGATCTCGGGCTTCCAGTCGCCGAAGGAGGTGACGTAGCCCTTGGTCGCGAGATCCTGCACCGCCTGCTCGATCAGCTCGCGCGTCTCGGCGTCATGCTGGGGGTAGCGTTCCTTGAGGGCGTCCAGCACCTCCTCGCGCTCGCGCTTGTGCATCGAGGCCAGGATCGCCTTGCCCATGGCGGAGGCGCCCAGCGGCAGGCGCGCGCCGACCTCGAGCGTCAGGGCCACGGTCTGCGGCGCCCGGCGCACGGCCACGTAGACCGCCTTCAGCCCCGAGCGCTCCGCCAGCGCCACGGTGATCGCGGGGGCGATGCCGGGGGTGCGGGCGAGCTCGTCCATGATCGGGATCGCCCGCTCGCGCATCTCCATGCTCGCCAGCACGGAATAGCCGAGGCCCAGCACCCCGGGCCCGAGCGCATAGGCGCCCTTGCTCTCGGAATACAGAAGATAGCCCAGCGAGCACAGCGTGTAGGTCAGCCGCGTCACGGTGGGCTTGGGCAGGCGGGTGCGCTCCGCCAGCTGCTGGTTGGTCAACGTGTTCTCGCCCGCCCGGAAGGCGCGCAGGATGTCGAGCCCCCGTGCCAGCGAGGTCACGAATTTCCGGTCCACGCCCCAGTCGGGGCCGTCGGAGGCGCCGTCCCCGAGCGCCTCCTCGATCCTGTTCTTGCCGCTTGCCATCGTCCCGAACTCTCGCCTTCTCTCAACCGCCTGCCCGGATCGGCGCGGCGGCGGCCGCGTTTCCGGTCTTTCGCGCGATCACGAAGGGCGGCAGGGCCAGCGCCGCCCCGATCGCGATCAGCGTCCAATGCGACAGCCCGGTCTCGCCGCCTCCCGGCGCGGCGAGGAACAGACCGCCAACGAACAGCATTACCCGCAGGCCGCCGCCGATGGCGCCCCCCGGAAGGTCGCCCATAAGGCTGATGTGGCCCTGAAGCGACGCGGCGATGCACCACACGCCGATGACCGCGGCCGTCAGCGACAGCGCGACTTCGCCCGCCGGGGCCTCGCCGATCAGCGCGGGGTTGAGCACGAAGAAGAACGGCGCGAGGTAGATCACGCCCCCCAGCTTCATGGCCTCGAAGCCCGCTTTCATCGGGCCCGCGCCCGCCATGGTCGCGGCGGCGAAGGCGCCCAGCGCAACCGGAGGGGTGATGTACGACACCATCCCCCAGTAAAGAATGAAGAGGTGGACGGCGAGCTGGTTGAGCCCGGCCTGTTCAAGCGCAGGGGCCAGCACGACGGCGAGGAAGATGTAGCAGGCCGTCACCGTCATCCCCATGCCGAAGATGAAGGCGGTCAGCGCGCCCATCAGCAGCAGCGCGATGGTGCTGTCGCCGGCCATGAAGATCAGCTCGTTCACCAGGGTGCCGGCGAGGCCCGTGGCCGAGAACGCGCCGACGATCAGCCCGACGCCCAGCAGCACCGCCACCAGCTCGGCCAGGCTGCGCCCCACGCCCACGATCATCTCGCCCGCCGAGCGCAGCGACAGCCGGTGCCCCGGCAGCAGCTGGTTCAGCACCAGCAGCAGCGCGGTGGCGTAGAACGGCGCCAGCGTGTCCATGCGCAGCGCGGTCATCATGAAGATCAGCACGCCGAACACGGTCACGTAGGGCCAGCCCTTCATGACGGTCTCGCCCAGCTTCGGCGCCTCGCCCGGCGCAAGGCCCTTCAGGCCCCGCTTGGCCGCGTAGGCGTCGATCTGCGCGAACAGGCCGAAATAGAACAGGAAGGACGGGATCGCCGCCGCCACCGCGATGTCGACGTAAGGGCGGCTCAGGAAGGACGCCATCACGAAGGCGGTGGCGCCCATGATCGGGGGCATCAGCACGCCGCCCGTGGAGGCGCAGGCCTCGGTCGCCGCGGCGTATTTGGCCGAGAACCCGGTGCGCTTCATCGCCGGGATCGACACCGCGCCGGTGGTCAGCACGTTGGAGATCACCGAGCCGGACATGGACCCCATGAAGCCCGAGGCGAAGATCGCCACCTTGGCCGCGCCGCCGCGGAAATTGCCCACGAGCGCCAGCGCGAGATCGTTGAAGAACGCGCCGCCCCCGGTCCGCTGCAGCACCGCGCCGAACAGGATGAAGCCGATCACCAGGTTGCCGAAGGCGCGCATCGGGATGCCGAAGGCGCTTTCGGAGGACAGGATGTGGTAGGGGATCGCGTCCATGAAGGGCTGGCTGAAGCCCGAAAGCGGGTCCGGCACGTGCTCGGCGAAGGTCGGGTAGACCGAGAACACGGCCACGATCAGGAACAGCGTGAAGCCGCCCGCGCGCCGCGTGCCTTCAAGGATCAGCGCCCAGAGCAGGATCGAGGCGTATTGCGCCTCGGGGGGGGCGGCGTATTCCCAGCCCATCTCGAGCGACTGTTCGGCATGGAAGGCGAACCACAGGCAGGCGCCGAGCGCGAGGGCCGACAGGATCCAGTCGAAGATCCCGGTCCCCTTCTCGGGGCGCATGGGGAAGGCGAGGAAGGCCGCCGCCAGGAAGATGGCGGCGAGCGAATAGAGATAGAGCCCCTGCAGCAGCACGAGGCCGAAGATCTGCCAGTTGAACAGCTGGTGCGCGGCCAGCGCGACGGCGAGGGCCGCGGCCGCGCCGATGGCGATGCGGGCCGGGCGGGTCAGCACCGGCTGACCGGCGACGGGTTCGGCCGGGATGTCGCGCATCGAGGGCGCGGGGTCGGGCGTGGGGCTCGTCATTTGGCGTTGGCTCCGGGGTCGGCGGGGCGCGGCCCGGTCACGGCGGGCGCGCGAAGGGAATGGGGCGGTCCCGCCGGGACGGGCGCCGGGCGGCCTCGGCGCCGGGGGCGTCCCGGGCAGGGCGGCGCGCCGGGCGCGGCGGCGGGATCGGGCGTCTCATGCACCCCGCGGGACGCCGGGGTCGGGCGTCCGAAGCGGGGGCGGAACCGGCGCGCGGGGCGCGCGCGCGGCAAGGCCGGGCGAGGTTTTCCAGGCGGGGCAGGCGGGTCGGCCCCGGGCGCAGGGGCGGCGCAGGCCGGGGACGCGCCCCGGCCGTCGCCCCCTTGCGCCCGGGGCGGGCGGAGGGCGGCGCGCGCGGGGTCCGCCCCCGCGCGCGTCGCCCCCGGTCCTTCGGATCAGAAGGTCTTCTCGAAGCCCCCGGCCTCGAGCGCCTCGTAGCGCTTGGCCTTCCAGGCCGCGGCCCAGTCGTCCGGGCCTTCCGCCTTCAGCTCCTCCCACGCGGCCATCAGCGCGGCCTGGCGGGCGATCAGGTTGTCGTTATGGGCCTGCGCCTCGTCCGACCAGACGCCGATCTCCTTGTAGTAGCGGATCGCGCCCTCGTGGTACGGGGCCACCCAGGTGAAGTCCTGGTTGTCCAGCGCCCAGCCGTTGATGCCGGGGGCCTTGCCCTTGTACTGGTCGAACAGCTCCACCATCGCCTTGGTCATGGCATAGGCGAGGTCGGCGTCGGCATTGCCTTCCATCGTCATGAGCACCGGGTAGGCGTAGGTGGCGGTGGGCAGGCCCGGGCCGCCGTCGATATTGGCGCCCACGCTGACGGTGGCGGCGCTGAAGAAGGGCGCCACGGACTTCATCCGGGCCATGCCCTCGGCGTCGTTCCCGTCGATCGGCGGCCAGGTCAGCCCGCGCGGGCCGGTCGCGGCCTCGTAGGCGCGGCCGGAGTTGGTCGAGGCGAAGGCCGCGTCGACCTGGCCGTTCTTCAGCCCGGTCCACGAATCGCCGAAGCCGCCGAATTCGACCACGGTGACGTCATCCCAGGTCAGCCCGCCATAGGCGAGATAGGCCTCGACGTTCACGTTCAGCGCCGGCGAGCCCTTCACGAAGGCCACGCGCTTGCCCTTGAGGTCCGAGTAGTTCTCGACGCCGATATCGCCGGCCACGCCGACCGACAGGCCCACCGCGCCGCCGCCATTGGCGATGATCACGCGCACGGGCTGGGGGCCCCAGGCCTCGGCGCTGAAGTCGAAGACGCCTTCCTGGGCCATGTAGCTGCCGCCCACGCCGTTGGCGCTGAACGGCACCTTGCCGAGGCGCACCGGCTGGGTGCGGCTGACGTCGTTCTTGCCCGGCAGGACGCGCAGGTTGACGCCCAGCGCCTCTTTCAGCGCGGCGCCGATGGCGACGGACTGGTTGTAGCCCGCGGACCCGGTGCCGTAGGCGGTCCAGGTCAGCTGCCGGGGCAGCTCGGCCGCCCCGGACATCGTCGCGGCGGCGCCGGACAGCGATACGGCGGTGGTGACGCCGAGCAGGATGCGTGCGAAGCTCATCTATCTTCCTCCCTGTTATCGACCCGTCCCGCCGACGCCCGCGTCCCGGTGCAAGGGCCGGGTGCGGGGAGGCGATGTTTTAGGTCTTGCGAAACATGGTTTCGCACGCGATGGTTCCCGTCAACATGAAATGCGGGTCCGGCGCCCCGACCGGATCCCACCAGGGAGAATGCCTATGGCGCGCGCCGCCGATCTTCTCGCCGACTGCCTCGTGCGGCTCGGCTTCGACAGGATGTTCTGCGTTCCGGGCGAGAGCTACCTCGCCCTTCTCGATGCGCTGCACGAGCGCGGAGACATCGAAACCGTGGTCTGCCGCCACGAGGGCGGCGCCGGCATGATGGCCGTCGCCGACGCCAAGATCACGGGGCGCCCCGGCCTGGCCGCGGTCAGCCGCGGGCCGGGGGCGACGAACGCCTCGATCGCGATTCACGCGGCCCAGCAGGACGCGGCCCCGTTCCTTCTGCTCGTCGGCCAGGTCGCCCGCTTCGAGAAGCACCGCGGCGCCTTCCAGGAGGTCGACTACACCAGCTTCTTCGGCGGCATGGCCAAGGGCGTGTGGGAGATCGAGGACGCAGGCCGAATCCCCGAGACCCTGTCCCGCGCCTGGTCGGTCGCCATGTCCGGCACGCCGGGCCCGGTGGTCGTCTCGCTCCCCGAGGACATGCTCGAGGACATGACCGACGCGCCCGCGCTGGGCGCCCCCGCGCTGCCCCGCGCCGCCGCCGCGCCCGCCGATCTCGATGCGGCGGCCGAGCTGGTGGCCAAGGCCGAGCGCCCGCTGATCATCGCCGGGCACGGCTGCGCCTCGCCCGAGGGCCGCGCCGCGCTGGCCCGGGCGGCCGAGGCGCTGAACGCGCCGGTCGCGCTGACCTTCAAGTGGCAGCACATCTTCGACAACGCCTCGCCGCTGTTCGGCGGACACCTGGGGTTCAAGATCCCCAAGGTGCAGGTCGACGCGATGAAGAAGGCCGACCTGGTGCTGGCCGTTGGCACGCGCCTCGGCGACACGCCCACGCAGGGCTACACCTTCCCCGAGGCGCCGGTTCCGCAGCAGCCGCTGATCCACGTGCTGCCCGACCCGGGCGCGCTGGGCCGCGTCCACCACGCCACGCTGCCGGTGGCCGCCGACCCGGCGCTGTTCCTCTCGGCGCTGGCGGAGCGCAACCTGCCCATCGCCGCGGGCCGCGCCGACTGGGCCGCGGAAATCAATGGCATCGCGAAAGCCATCGGCGACCGCCCGCCCCAGCCGCGCGAGGACGGGCTGGAGTTCGGCGCCATGGTGCAGGCGCTGGCGAAACACGCGCCCAAGGGCACGGACATCACCCTCGACGCGGGCAACTTCTCGGCCTGGGCGCATTGCCTCTGGCCCTTCGACGGGGACACCCACTGCCTCGGCATGGCCGGGGGCGCGATGGGCCACGCGGTCCCGGGCGCCGTCGCCGCCTGCCTGCGGCGCGAGGACAAGCGCGCGGTCGCCTTCGTCGGCGACGGCGGCGTGCTGATGACGGGCAACGAGCTCGCCACCGCCCTCGCCACCGGGGCGAAACCCATCGTGGTGATCTCCAACAACGGGATCTACGCCACCATCCGCATGCACCAGGAACGGGACTACCCGGCCCGCGTGAACGGCACCGACCTGGTGAACCCGGACTTCAAGGCCTGGGGCGAGGCGTTCGGCGCCCTCTCGTTCAAGGTGACCACGGATGCGGAGGCCGAGGAAGCCGCCGCCGCCGCCTTCGCCCATGACGGGCCGGTGGTGATCGAGGTGCTGTCCTCGGCCGAGGCGATCAGCCCGCACATCACCATCACCAAGCTGCGCGAGGCGCAGGGGTTCCAGTGACCTGAGCGCTTCCCCGGCCCGCCGCCGCGGGCGGGCCGGGGCGCAGGACAAGGCGACGACGCCCCCCCCCGCGCCGCGGGGGGAGACGACACCATCGCGCCGCCCCGACCCGGGCGGCGCGCCCGGCCGCGGCGTGCCGATCCGGCGCGCGCGGCCCGACCGTTCCGCCCGCAGGCGGGGGGGAGACGGCGGCGCGGGGAAGGGAGAGCCCCCGCCGCCGGCCCCGCCCGGGCCCATCGCCGAGCGGCCGCAGCGCGCGCCGACGGCGCCGCATGAGGAGGAGACCGCCATGACGGAGGCGCCTGCACGCCCCTTCCCGTGGGAGAAGCACTACCCCGAGCCCGTCCGCTGGGACATCGAGGTCGATGAGCGCCCGGCCCCCGCGGTGCTGCGCGACGCCGCCGCCCAGATGCCCGACGTCGAGCTGTTCGACTGGCGCGGGATGCGCCTGACCTACGCGCAGTTCGTCAAACTGGTCGGCCAGGCGGCCTCGGCCTTCAAGGCGATGGGGCTGAAGCGCGGCCAGTGCATCGCCCTGCACCTGCCCAACCACGTGCATCACCCGGTGATGTTCTTCGGCGCCCTCGCCGCCGGGCTGCGGGTCGCGCATCTCTCGCCGCTCGACGCGATCCTCGAGATCGAGCACAAGCTGACCGACGCCGAGGCCCAGCTGCTGGTCACCATCGACATCCCCGACCTGCAGGCCAAGGCAGAGCGCGCGCTGGCCGAGGGGTATGTCCCGCGCCTCGTGGTCTGCGACGACGCCCGGTTCGGCGATGCGGGCCTGCCGAAAGCCGACGCCCCGGCCGATCCGCGGGCGATGAGCCTCGACGCCTTCCTCGCCGGCGCCGCCACCGACGCGCTGCCGCCGGCCTCGGAAGACCCCGGGATCGACGACATCGCGCTCTTGCAATACACCGGCGGGACCACGGGCCTGCCCAAGGGCGCGATGCTGACCCATCGCAACCTGATGGGCGCCGCCGCGATCTTCGAGCGGTGGACCGAATCCTATCCCGACCTGCCCGAGGGCGAGCGGGACGTGGTGCTGCTGCTGCTGCCCCTGTTCCACATCTACGCGCTCTGCGTCGTGCTGCTGCGCCAGGTGCGCAGCGGCGGGCTGATCGCGCTGCGGATGCGCTTCGATCCGCAGGCGGTGGTGGACGACATCGAGAAGCTGCGCGTCACCTATTTCCCCGGCGTGCCGACCATGTGGACCGCCATCGGCGCGCTGCCGGACCTGGCCGAGCGCGACCTGTCCTCGCTGCGGGCCATCGGCTCGGGCGGGGCGCCGCAGCCCAACGCGGTGGCCCGCACGATCACCGAGGCGATCGGCATCCCGCTGCTGGGCGGCTGGGGCATGTCCGAGACCGCCGCCGCGGGCACCTCGATCCCCGAATGGGGGCTGAAGCACAAGCTCGGGACCATCGGCGTGCCGCTGCCGGGGATCGAGATGCGGGTGGTGGACCAGGACGAGCCGACCCGCGTTCTGGCGCCGGGCGAGGTCGGCGAGATCGCCGTGCGCGGGCCCAACGTCACCCCGGGCTACTGGAAGCGCGAGGACGCCAACGCCAGGGAATTCGCGGGCGGCTTCTTCCTGACCGGCGACGTGGGCAAGATGGACGAGGACGGGTTCTTCTACCTCGTGGACCGCAAGAAGGACCTGATCATCTCGGGCGGCTTCAACGTCTACCCGCAGGCGGTCGAGCAGGCCCTGCACGAGCATCCCGCGATCCAGGAAGCCGCCGTGGTCGGCATCCCCGACGAGTACCGGGGCGAGAGCGCCAAGGCCTTCGTGGTCCTGAAGGCGGGGGCCGAGGCCCCGAGCCTCGAGGAGCTGCACGAATTTCTCGCCGATCATCTCGGCCGGCACGAGCTGCCCCGCGCGCTCGAGCTCCGGGACGTGCTCCCGAAGACCGCCGTCGGCAAGCTGTCGCGCAAGGACCTGCGCGATGAAGAGCGCGCGAAATACGAGGCCGCGCAGGCTGCGGACGCCTCGGCCTGACCCCTTTGCGGGGGGGGGGGGGGGGGGGGGGGTGCCCCCCCCCCCCCCCCCCCCCCCCCCCCCCCCCCCCCCCCCGCCCAGTTTGAAGACCGGCGGCCGCGCCGCCCAGTTTGAAGACCGGCGGCCTGGCCGCCCAGTTTGCAAACCGGC
>NZ_JBOCEF010000081.1:0-10332 GCF_050586345.1 Rhodovulum sp. DZ06 | reverse complement strand
TGGCGACCTCCTCTTTCGGGAGGTTGAATCAGATCGAGCCCGATTGGGGAAGCCTGTTTATGGGGACAGGCCCTAGGACTCGCCGCGCCCGCCCGCCGTGATCCCGGCGCGCCCTTGGGATATAGCGCCGCAGGCGGGGGCCGCGCCTGGGTCGATCGGCCCATGACAGGTGAATTTCTTCGATCCTCTGCAATACTGGTCCGGGGAATCACGCGAACAGGCCGGGGGCGCCTGCGTGTTCGACGACGAACAGACCAATGCCGTCCTGCGGATCTACGACGCCGTCACCGCGCCGGGGCAGTGGAGATCGGCGCTTGATCTCGTCTCGGTCCAGGCGGGCGCGCGCGCGGCGATGATCGTCACGCGCGGAACCGGGCCGGGACAGGCGGGCCGCCGGTTGATGAGCGGCGAATACCTCGCCTTCTCCAAATCTCGCCACGGCATTCTTTACATGATCGCCCACAACCGAAAGCAGAAGGGGGATTGGGCCTACCTCTCCGGCCGCCCGCTGCATGAATTCACGCCCGATACGCGGATGCACGCGGCCGAACAGCTCGACGCCCGCGGCGATTACAGGTTCCTGCGCCGCCATCTCGGGATCGGGCGGCGGGTGGGGGCGCGGCTCAGCGCCGACCGGCTGTGGTTCGATGCGATCAGCCTCGGCTTCGACGCCCGCGCCGCCGCGGCCCCGCCGCCCGAGGCGCTGGAGCGCGCGGCGCCGCTGCTGCCGCACCTGTCGAAGGCGCTGGAGCTGAGCCGCGGCTTCCTGAAGCTGCGCGCGCGGGAGAACGCCATGCTCGGCGCGCTCGACCGGGTCGGCGTCGGCCTCGCCGTGGTCGACGGGGCGGGCGGGTTGGTCCATTCAAACGCCGCCTTCGACGCGGCGCTGGGGGAAGCGGCGGGGATCGGCCGGACCGGGACCGGGCCGCTGCATTTCCGGGACGCGGCCGAGGGCGCCGCGGCGCAGGCGGCGATCGCGGCGGCGGCGGCGCTGGCCGGGGGCGACGGCGCGCGGGGCGGGGCCTGCAAGGCGACGGCGGAGTTCGAGTTCCCCCGCCGCGGCGGCGGCGCGCCGCTCCTGCTCGACATCAGCCCGCTGCGCGACGGCGCGGCCGAGATCGCGCCGGGCTTCGCGGGCGCGCTGCTGACGCTGGTCGACCCCGACGCCGCGCCCCCGTCGGGCGGCGCGCGGGTGGGCCGGGCCTACGGGCTGACCCCGGCGGAATGCGCGGTGCTCGACGGGATCCTCGCCGGGCTCTCGGACAAGGAGATCGCCGCGCGCCTCGGCAAGGCGCCCTCGACCGCCAAGAACCAGGTCGCCGCGATCCTCGAGAAGACCGGCTGCGCGCGGCGGAGCGAGCTGATCCGGCTGGTGCTGCGCGCGGTCCCGCCGGTGGGCTGAGGCGCCGCTACGTCGCGCCGTGCCCGACATCGACGAAAGACCGGGGCCGCCGCGCCTTGACCGCGCCCCCCGCCCATGTCACTTCGGCGCCCGACGAAGGGTTCCGCCCCCGTCCCGGCGCGCGCCGGGCGCGGGGGGGCGGGACCCACGGTGCAGGCGCCCCCCCCCTCGCGGCGGGGCGCTGCAGGCGCCCGGCACGGGGCGACGAGGCAGGAGCGACGCATGGGCCAGGGCATGCAGGGCGCAGCCACCAACGGACGCAAGCGCGCGCGCCGGGTCGGGGTGGTCGACGTGGGCTCCAACTCGGTCCGCATGGTGGTGTTCGAAGCCCGCCGCCGCGCGCCCGACTATTTCTTCAACGAAAAGGTGCTCTGCGGCCTCGGCGCCAGCCTGCAGGAAACCGGCCGGCTGTCCCCCGACGGCCGCCGCCGCGCCCTCGCCGCCATCCGCCGCTTCGCCGCCCTGGCCCCGCGCATGGGGCTCGACGTGCTCGACGGCGTCGCCACCGCGGCGCTGCGCGACGCCGAGGACGGCCCCGCCTTCCGCGACCTGGTGGAGCACGAGACCGGCCTGCGCCTGCGCGTCGCCTCGGGCGAGGACGAGGCCCGCCTCGCCGCCCAGGGCGTGCTGCTGGGCTTTCCGGGCGCGCGGGGGCTGGTGGCCGATCTCGGCGGCGCGTCGCTGGAGCTGTCGCAGATCGGCGAGGGGCGCCTGCTGGGGCCGGGCCGCACCTTCCCGCTGGGGCCGCTGCGCCTGCAGCAGCTGTCGGACGCGGATGTCGACGCCGCCATCGCCGAGGCGTTCGGATCGGCCCGCGACCTGGTCGGCCCGCCGGGCGGGCGGCTCTACCTCGTGGGCGGGGCCTGGCGGGCGATGACCAAGATCCACATGACCCGCGTCGACTACCCGCTCGACGTGCTGCATGGCTTCTCGATGCCGGGGCCGGAGATGCTGCGCCTGGCGCGCGACATCTCCCGCGCCGACCCGGAGGAGCTGATGGAGGAGGTCAGCGCCTCCTCGGCCCGTCTCGCGGTCACGCCGATGGGCGCGCGGGTGCTGGCGGGGCTGATCCGCGCGGCCGAGCCGTCCGAGGTTCTGATCTCGGCCTTCGGGCTGCGCGAGGGGGTGTTGTGGGAGCACATGGACCCCGCGATGCGCGAGGAGGACCCGCTGCTGTCCTCGGCCCGGGCGATGGAGGCGCGGATGTCGCGCCGCCCCGGCTTCGGCGACGCGCTGGCGGAATGGGTCTCGCCGCTGTTCCCGGGCTATGACGCGGCGAAGCTGCGCATCGTGCGGGCGGTGTGCCTGCTGGCGGACACGGCCTGGAGCGCGCATCCCGACCACCGCGACGTGGCGGTGCTGGAAATGGTGCGCCGGGCCAACCTGATCGGGCTGAGCCACCGGGAGCGGAGCTTCGCCGCCGCCGCCCTGTCGCACCGCTACCGCGCGGCGCGCAAGCTCAAGGGCAGGGCGCCCGATCTCGGGCCGCTGAACGAGGACGACGCGCGCGACGCCAAGATCCTCGGGCGGGCGATCCGGCTCGGGGCCATGCTCACCGGGTCCTCCCCCGCGGTGCTGTCGCTGGCGCCGCTGCGGGTCGAGGGCGAGACCCTCGCGCTCGACTGCGCGCCCGAGGTGCAGGACATCATGGGCGAGGTGGTGCGCAAGCGGCTCGGGTCGCTGGCGCAGACCATGGGCCTCGTGGCCGGCTGACGCGGGCCGCCGGTCGGGGGGCCGGTCGGGGGGCTGGTCGGGGGGCTGGTCGGGGGGGCCAATCAGGGGGGGCGTGCGCTCGAACCCTTGGTTCGGCGGCGCCCGGTCCCGCGCAGGTTGCGCGGGGCGCGGTGAATAGAAATTGAAGATAAGATGAAGAAAACGGCCCGCAACCGAGTTGCGGACCGTTTCCCCCCTAGACTTGGGCTGTTGTTTCGCCGGCAGGTCATGCGGCGCCTGCCGTTGGAGGAGCATACAGCATTCGGCCTGTCTTGCAACGCGTGCACGCTGGGGGCGAATTCACTCTCGATTCCCGGTATTTGCCGCGGCGCCGAAGAGGTGCGGGCAAGACGCGGCGCCCCGCGCGGACAAGCGCCGCGATGGCGCGGATTTCGCGGCTATGTGCGCCGCACCACCGGCGGGCGGCGCGGCGCTTCCGGGCGCAAGCGCAGCGCGTGCGCCGGGCGGCCGGGCCCGCCATCCGGCCGGGCCCGGCGGTCCCGAATCAACGCCTCATCGACGCCGGCCGCGCCGCGAGCGTTGCGCGCCGCCCTCCCCTCCGCTAGACCGCAGCGTTGACGGGGGCCGCCGCCCGCCGCGCCCTGACCGCCGGAGAGACCCGACAGATGCGCCTGACCCGCTATTTCCTGCCCGTGATGAAAGAGACGCCCGCCGAGGCGCAGATCGCCAGCCACCGGCTGATGCTGCGCGCGGGCATGATCAAGCAGAACGCCGCCGGCATCTATTCCTGGCTGCCGCTGGGCCTGAAGGTGCTGCGCAACATCGAGCGCATCGTGCACGAGGAGCAGCAGGCGGCGGGTCACCTGCCGATCCTGATGCCGACGCTCCAGCCCGCCGACCTGTGGCGCGAGTCCGGCCGCTATGACGCGTATGGCGAGGAGCTTCTGCGCATCCGCGACCGGCACGAGCGCGACATGCTCTATGGCCCGACCAACGAGGAGATGGTCACCGACATCTTCCGGTCGCACGTGGAAAGCTACAAGGCGCTGCCGCTGACCCTCTACCACATCCAGTGGAAGTTCCGGGACGAGCGCCGCCCCCGCTTCGGCGTCATGCGCGGGCGCGAGTTCCTGATGAAGGACGGCTACAATTTCGACCTGACGAAGGACGACGCCATCCACGCCTATAACCGCCACATGGCCTCCTACCTGCGCACCTATGAGCGCATGGGCCTGAAGGCGATCCCGATGCGCGCCGACAGCGGCCCCATCGGCGGCGACGACACCCATGAATTCCTGGTGCTGGCCGAGACGGGCGAGTCCGAGGTGTTCTACGACAAGGCGATCGAGGACCTGCACCTGGGCGACCGCGCGATCGACTATGCCGACCGCGAACAGCTCGAGGGCATCCGCGAGGAGTGGACCACCCCCTACGCCCGCACCGACGAGACCCACGACCCCGCGCTCTACGAGGCGATCCCCGAGGAGCGCCGCGTGCAGGGCCGCGGCATCGAGGTGGGGCAGATCTTCTATTTCGGCGCCAAGTACTCGGAGCCGATGGGCGCCACGGTGATCGACGCGGAAGGCAATCGCGCGCCGGTCCACATGGGCAGCCACGGCATCGGCGTCTCGCGCCTCGTGGGCGCGATCATCGAGGCGAGCCATGACGACAAGGGCATCATCTGGCCCGAGGCCGTGGCCCCCTTCGGCTGCGGCATCGTCAACCTGCGCCAGGGCGACGCCGAGACCGACGCGGCCTGCGAGGACCTCTACGCCAAGCTCTCGGCCGCCGGGGCGGAGCCGCTCTACGATGACCGCAACGAGCGGGCGGGCGCCAAGTTCAACACCATGGACCTGATCGGCCTGCCCTGGCGGATCACCGTCGGCCCGCGCGGGCTGAAGGACGGGCTGGTCGAGGTCACCTGCCGCAAGACCGGCGAGACCGAGGAGATGTCGCCCGAGGCGGCGGCGGCGAAGATCGCCACGGTGTTCGCCGGGATCTGATCCGGGCGCGCGTTGGGATAAGGGGCGCGGGCCGCGGGGCCCGCGCCCTTTGTCATGCGCGGGGTGCGAGGGGGGAGGAAGGGCATGCATGCCCTTCCTCCCCCCTCGCACCCCGCGCATGACAAAGGGCGCGGGCCCCGCGGCCCGCGCCCCTTATCCCAACGCGCGCCCGGATCAGATCCCGGCGAACACCGTGGCGATCTTCGCCGCCGCCGCCTCGGGCGACATCTCCTCGGTCTCGCCGGTCTTGCGGCAGGTGACCTCGACCAGCCCGTCCTTCAGCCCGCGCGGGCCGACGGTGATCCGCCAGGGCAGGCCGATCAGGTCCATGGTGTTGAACTTGGCGCCCGCCCGCTCGTTGCGGTCATCGTAGAGCGGCTCCGCCCCGGCGGCCGAGAGCTTGGCGTAGAGGTCCTCGCAGGCCGCGTCGGTCTCGGCGTCGCCCTGGCGCAGGTTGACGATGCCGCAGCCGAAGGGGGCCACGGCCTCGGGCCAGATGATGCCCTTGTCGTCATGGCTCGCCTCGATGATCGCGCCCACGAGGCGCGAGACGCCGATGCCGTGGCTGCCCATGTGGACCGGCGCGCGATTGCCTTCCGCGTCGATCACCGTGGCGCCCATCGGCTCCGAGTACTTGGCGCCGAAATAGAAGATCTGCCCCACCTCGATGCCGCGGCCCTGCACGCGGCGCTCCTCGGGGATCGCCTCGTAGAGCGCGGGGTCGTGGGTCTCGTCGGTGCGGGCGTAGGGGGTGGTCCACTCCTCGCGGATGCCCTCGAGCTGTTCGCGGTCGGCATAGTCGATCGCGCGGTCGCCCAGGTGCAGGTCCTCGATCGCCTTGTCGTAGAACACCTCGGACTCGCCCGTCTCGGCCAGCACCAGGAATTCATGGGTGTCGTCGCCGCCGATGGGGCCGCTGTCGGCGCGCATCGGGATCGCCTTCAGGCCCATGCGCTCATAGGTGCGCAGGTAGGAGGCCATGTGGCGGTTATAGGCGTGGATGGCGTCGTCCTTCGTCAGGTCGAAATTGTAGCCGTCCTTCATCAGGAACTCGCGCCCGCGCATGACGCCGAAGCGGGGGCGGCGCTCGTCCCGGAACTTCCACTGGATGTGGTAGAGGGTCAGCGGCAGCGCCTTGTAGCTTTCCACGTGCGACCGGAAGATGTCGGTGACCATCTCCTCGTTGGTCGGGCCATAGAGCATGTCGCGCTCGTGCCGGTCGCGGATGCGCAGAAGCTCCTCGCCATACGCGTCATAGCGGCCGGACTCGCGCCACAGGTCGGCGGGCTGGAGCGTCGGCATCAGGATCGGCAGGTGACCCGCCGCCTGCTGCTCCTCGTGCACGATGCGCTCGATGTTGCGCAGCACCTTCAGGCCCAGCGGCAGCCAGGAATAGATGCCGGCGGCGTTCTGCTTGATCATGCCCGCGCGCAGCATCAGCCGGTGGCTGGCGATCTGCGCCTCGGCGGGCGTCTCTTTCATCACGGGCAGGAAATAGCGGGTCAGGCGCATCTGTCGGGTCTCTCCGGCGGTCAGGGCGCGGCGGGCGGCGGCCCCCGTCAACGCTGCGGTCTAGCGGAGGGGAGGGCGGCGCGCAACGCTCGCGGCGCGGCCGGCGTCGATGAGGCGTTGATTCGGGACCGCCGGGCCCGGCCGGATGGCGGGCCCGGCCGCCCGGCGCACGCGCTGCGCTTGCGCCCGGAAGCGCCGCGCCGCCCGCCGGTGGTGCGGCGCACATAGCCGCGAAATCCGCGCCATCGCGGCGCTTGTCCGCGCGGGGCGCCGCGTCTTGCCCGCACCTCTTCGGCGCCGCGGCAAATACCGGGAATCGAGAGTGAATTCGCCCCCAGCGTGCACGCGTTGCAAGACAGGCCGAATGCTGTATGCTCCTCCAACGGCAGGCGCCGCATGACCTGCCGGCGAAACAACAGCCCAAGTCTAGGGGGGAAACGGTCCGCAACTCGGTTGCGGGCCGTTTTCTTCATCTTATCTTCAATTTCTATTCACCGCGCCCCGCGCAACCTGCGCGGGACCGGGCGCCGCCGAACCAAGGGTTCGAGCGCACGCCCCCCCTGATTGGCCCCCCCGACCAGCCCCCCGACCAGCCCCCCGACCGGCCCCCCGACCGGCGGCCCGCGTCAGCCGGCCACGAGGCCCATGGTCTGCGCCAGCGACCCGAGCCGCTTGCGCACCACCTCGCCCATGATGTCCTGCACCTCGGGCGCGCAGTCGAGCGCGAGGGTCTCGCCCTCGACCCGCAGCGGCGCCAGCGACAGCACCGCGGGGGAGGACCCGGTGAGCATGGCCCCGAGCCGGATCGCCCGCCCGAGGATCTTGGCGTCGCGCGCGTCGTCCTCGTTCAGCGGCCCGAGATCGGGCGCCCTGCCCTTGAGCTTGCGCGCCGCGCGGTAGCGGTGCGACAGGGCGGCGGCGGCGAAGCTCCGCTCCCGGTGGCTCAGCCCGATCAGGTTGGCCCGGCGCACCATTTCCAGCACCGCCACGTCGCGGTGGTCGGGATGCGCGCTCCAGGCCGTGTCCGCCAGCAGGCACACCGCCCGCACGATGCGCAGCTTCGCCGCGTCATAGCCCGGGAACAGCGGCGAGACCCATTCCGCCAGCGCGTCGCCGAAGCCGGGGCGGCGCGACATCCGCGCCTCCATCGCCCGGGCCGAGGACAGCAGCGGGTCCTCCTCGCGCATCGCGGGGTCCATGTGCTCCCACAACACCCCCTCGCGCAGCCCGAAGGCCGAGATCAGAACCTCGGACGGCTCGGCCGCGCGGATCAGCCCCGCCAGCACCCGCGCGCCCATCGGCGTGACCGCGAGACGGGCCGAGGAGGCGCTGACCTCCTCCATCAGCTCCTCCGGGTCGGCGCGGGAGATGTCGCGCGCCAGGCGCAGCATCTCCGGCCCCGGCATCGAGAAGCCATGCAGCACGTCGAGCGGGTAGTCGACGCGGGTCATGTGGATCTTGGTCATCGCCCGCCAGGCCCCGCCCACGAGGTAGAGCCGCCCGCCCGGCGGGCCGACCAGGTCGCGGGCCGATCCGAACGCCTCGGCGATGGCGGCGTCGACATCCGCGTCCGACAGCTGCTGCAGGCGCAGCGGCCCCAGCGGGAAGGTGCGGCCCGGCCCCAGCAGGCGCCCCTCGCCGATCTGCGACAGCTCCAGCGACGCGCCGCCGAGATCGGCCACCAGCCCCCGCGCGCCCGGAAAGCCCAGCAGCACGCCCTGGGCGGCGAGGCGGGCCTCGTCCTCGCCCGAGGCGACGCGCAGGCGCAGGCCGGTCTCGTGCTCCACCAGGTCGCGGAAGGCGGGGCCGTCCTCGGCGTCGCGCAGCGCCGCGGTGGCGACGCCGTCGAGCACGTCGAGCCCCATGCGCGGGGCCAGGGCGGCGAAGCGGCGGATGGCGGCGAGGGCGCGGCGGCGGCCGTCGGGGGACAGCCGGCCGGTTTCCTGCAGGCTGGCGCCGAGGCCGCAGAGCACCTTTTCGTTGAAGAAATAGTCGGGCGCGCGGCGGCGGGCTTCGAACACCACCATGCGGACCGAGTTGGAGCCCACGTCGACCACCCCGACCCGGCGCGCGCGCTTGCGTCCGTTGGTGGCTGCGCCCTGCATGCCCTGGCCCATGCGTCGCTCCTGCCTCGTCGCCCCGTGCCGGGCGCCTGCAGCGCCCCGCCGCGAGGGGGGGGGCGCCTGCACCGTGGGTCCCGCCCCCCCGCGCCCGGCGCGCGCCGGGACGGGGGCGGAACCCTTCGTCGGGCGCCGAAGTGACATGGGCGGGGGGCGCGGTCAAGGCGCGGCGGCCCCGGTCTTTCGTCGATGTCGGGCACGGCGCGACGTAGCGGCGCCTCAGCCCACCGGCGGGACCGCGCGCAGCACCAGCCGGATCAGCTCGCTCCGCCGCGCGCAGCCGGTCTTCTCGAGGATCGCGGCGACCTGGTTCTTGGCGGTCGAGGGCGCCTTGCCGAGGCGCGCGGCGATCTCCTTGTCCGAGAGCCCGGCGAGGATCCCGTCGAGCACCGCGCATTCCGCCGGGGTCAGCCCGTAGGCCCGGCCCACCCGCGCGCCGCCCGACGGGGGCGCGGCGTCGGGGTCGACCAGCGTCAGCAGCGCGCCCGCGAAGCCCGGCGCGATCTCGGCCGCGCCGTCGCGCAGCGGGCTGATGTCGAGCAGGAGCGGCGCGCCGCCGCCGCGGCGGGGGAACTCGAACTCCGCCGTCGCCTTGCAGGCCCCGCCCCGCGCGCCGTCGCCCCCGGCCAGCGCCGCCGCCGCCGCGATCGCCGCCTGCGCCGCGGCGCCCTCGGCCGCGTCCCGGAAATGCAGCGGCCCGGTCCCGGTCCGGCCGATCCCCGCCGCTTCCCCCAGCGCCGCGTCGAAGGCGGCGTTTGAATGGACCAACCCGCCCGCCCCGTCGACCACGGCGAGGCCGACGCCGACCCGGTCGAGCGCGCCGAGCATGGCGTTCTCCCGCGCGCGCAGCTTCAGGAAGCCGCGGCTCAGCTCCAGCGCCTTCGACAGGTGCGGCAGCAGCGGCGCCGCGCGCTCCAGCGCCTCGGGCGGCGGGGCCGCGGCGGCGCGGGCGTCGAAGCCGAGGCTGATCGCATCGAACCACAGCCGGTCGGCGCTGAGCCGCGCCCCCACCCGCCGCCCGATCCCGAGATGGCGGCGCAGGAACCTGTAATCGCCGCGGGCGTCGAGCTGTTCGGCCGCGTGCATCCGCGTATCGGGCGTGAATTCATGCAGCGGGCGGCCGGAGAGGTAGGCCCAATCCCCCTTCTGCTTTCGGTTGTGGGCGATCATGTAAAGAATGCCGTGGCGAGATTTGGAGAAGGCGAGGTATTCGCCGCTCATCAACCGGCGGCCCGCCTGTCCCGGCCCGGTTCCGCGCGTGACGATCATCGCCGCGCGCGCGCCCGCCTGGACCGAGACGAGATCAAGCGCCGATCTCCACTGCCCCGGCGCGGTGACGGCGTCGTAGATCCGCAGGACGGCATTGGTCTGTTCGTCGTCGAACACGCAGGCGCCCCCGGCCTGTTCGCGTGATTCCCCGGACCAGTATTGCAGAGGATCGAAGAAATTCACCTGTCATGGGCCGATCGACCCAGGCGCGGCCCCCGCCTGCGGCGCTATATCCCAAGGGCGCGCCGGGATCACGGCGGGCGGGCGCGGCGAGTCCTAGGGCCTGTCCCCATAAACAGGCTTCCCCAATCGGGCTCGATCTGATTCAACCTCCCGAAAGAGGAGGTCGCCA
>NZ_JBOCEF010000080.1:0-10641 GCF_050586345.1 Rhodovulum sp. DZ06 | reverse complement strand
CCCCCCCCCCCCCCCCCCCCCCCCCCCCCCCCCCCCCCCCCCCCCCCCCCCCCCCCCCCCCCCCCCCCCCCCCCCCGTCACCCCGCGACGGCGCCCGCCATCCCTGGCGCCCGCCTCACCGCTCCGTCAGCTTCAGCTCGATCCGCCGGTTCTTCGCCCGCGCCTCGCGCGTGTCGCGCGGATCGACGGGCTGGAATTCCCCGAACCCGTTGGCCGAGAGGCGCTCCGCCGGGAAGCCCTTCTCCTCCACGAGGAACCGGACCACCGACAGCGCGCGGGCCTGGGACAGCGCCCAGTTGTCGGCATAGCGCCCGCCCGCAGAAACCGGCACGTCGTCCGTGTGCCCGTCCACCCGCAGGATCCAGGGCAGGTCCGCGGGCAGCGCCCCGCGCAGCTCGGCGAAGAGATCCGCGACCCGGCCGAGCTGGTCGCGCCCCTCGCGCCCGAGATCGGCCGAGCCGGGGCCGAACAGCACCTCGGACTGGAACACGAAGCGGTCGCCGACCACCTCGATCCCCTCGCGGTCGCCGAGGATCTCCGACAGCTTGCCGAAGAAGTTCGACCGGTAGCGCGCCAGGCTCTGGTTCTCGCGCTTCAGCCGCTCGGCTTCCTCCGCCAGGCGCCGCTGGTCCTTGCGCTTCAGCGCCAGCTCCCGCGCCAGCGCGCCGTTGAGCTGCGCGCCCAGCTCGCGCAGCTGCACCTTGGCTTCCTCGTCGCGGGTCTCGCTCTCGTCCAGAAGGCTCTGCAGCGAGGAGATCTGGCGCTTCAGCTCGCGCGTCTGCTGGTTCAGAAGCTCCACCCGCCGCGCCTCGGCGGCGGCGACGGAGCGTTCCTCGGACAGCGCCCGCTCGGCCTCCTGCAAGGCGGCGACCTGGTTGGCGGCGGCGGCCTCGGCGGCGGTCATGTCGGCGCGCAGCGCGGCCAGCTCCTCGGCCCGGGCCTCCTCGGCCTTGCGCGCGGCGGCGAGCAGGCTCAGCGTCTCCTCGGCCTTGCGGCGCTGTTCCTCGAGGGCCAGCGTCATCGCCGTCAGCTCCGTGTCGGCGTTCTTCAGCCGCTCCTGCAACGCGGCGGCGGCGGCGGCCTCGAGGGCGCGGGATTTCTCTTCCTCGGTGATCCGCTCACGCAAGGTCAGGATCAGCTTGTCCTTCTCATCCTGCGTCAGCAGCACGGCCTCGAGCCGCTCATCGCGCGCATCGCGGTCGGCCTCGAGCCGCTCGACCTGCGCTTCAAGCGCGGCGATCCGCTCGCGCTGCGCCTGGGCGTCCCGGGCGGCGGCGTCCTTCTCGGCGGTCAGGGCCTCGACCAGCGCGCGGCGCTCCTCGGCGGTCAGCAGGACGGCCTGGAGCTTCTCCTCCGCCTCGGCCTGGGCGGCGTCGGCGCCGGCCAGCGCCTCGGTCGCCTCGGTCAGCGCGGCCTGCGTCTCGGCCAGCTGGGCGGTGAGCGCGTCGATGCGCGCCGAGGCCGCGCGGGCGGCCTCGGCGCGGGCGGCGAGGTCATCGGCCAGCGCGTCGCGCTCCACCCGCAGCGCCTCCAGCGCATCGGGGCTGAGCGCGGCGTTCTCCTGCGCCTCGGCGGCCTCGGCCTCGGCGGCGGCGCGGGCGGCCTCGGCCTCCTTCAGCTTCTGCTCGGTGGACCGGGCCGATTGCAGCAGCGCGGCGATCTGGCTGTCGCGGCCCTCCATCGCCTCGCGCAGGGCGGTCAGGGCGGCGTCGCGCTCCTGGCTCACGACCGAGAGGCGGCCGATCAGGGCGTCCTTGCGGTCGATGGCGGCGTCGCGCTCGCGCAGCGCGTCCTGGGCGGCGCGCAGGGCGGCGTCTCGGGCGGCCAGCGCCTCGCGCGTTTCGGCCAGGTCGGCGGCGTCGCCGCTCGCCTGCTTCTGCAGCGCGGCCATGGCGGCGTCGCGCTGGCGGGCGACCTGCATCAGCGTCTCGATCGAGACCTGCTTGGATTTCGCATCCTCGCGCAGGCGCTCCAGCTCCTCGGTCAGGCGGGCGACCTCGGCCTCGGCGGCGGCGGCGTTGGCGGCGGCCTCGCTCCCGGCCTCCTCCAGCGCGGCGGCGCGGGCGTCGAGTTGGCGCAGGGCCTCGTCGCGCTCGCGCGCGATCTGCAGCAGGTCCTGGAGGCGGGCGTCGAGCTCCGCCGCGCGGGCGCCGCGTTCCTCGGCCGTCGCCTCGAGCCGCTCCAGCGCGGTTTCCTGCCGGGCGGCGAGGTCGCGCAGGTCGGCGATGCGCCCGTCCTTCTCCTCGGCCGAGGCGCGCAGGTCGGCGACCAGCGCCTCCAGCGCCTCGCGCCGGGCGGCGGCGAGGCGGGCGGCCTCCTCGGCCTCGGAAATCTCCTTGCGCAGGTTCGCCAGCGCGAGGTCGAGCTGTTCCGCCCGGCTCAGCCGCGCGGCGCTTTCTTCCTGCAGCGCGGCGATGGTCTCGGCCCGCCCGGCGCTCTCCTCGGTCAGCGCGGCGATGCGCTCGCGCGCGGAGCCCAGATCGGACATCAGCCCGGCGACCTGCTCCTCGAAGCTCGCCGCCTCGGCCCGGGCGGCGTCGCGCTCGGCCGTCAGGGCGGCGGAGAGGGCCTCGAGCCGCTCGCGCTCCGCCGTCTCGTCCGTGAGGTTGGAGCGCAGGGACCCGACCTGGGTCTCGAGATCGGAGGCGCGGGTCTGCTCGAGGCTCAGCACCTCGGCGAGGTTCGCCAGCTCGCGCGTCAGCGCGTCCAGCTCCTCATCCTTGCCGGTCAGCGCGTCCTTGAGGACGAACTGGATGATCATGAAGATCGAGAGGACGAAGATCAGCACCAGAAGCAGCGCCGTCATCGCGTCCACGAAGCCGGGCCATACATTGGCCTCGAAGCGCTGTCCGCGGCGTCCCAGGGCCATGGATCAGTCCTCGCCCTTCACCGCGCGGGTCAGGCGGGCGAGGTCGGTGCGCAGCTCGGCCACCGCGTCCTGGCGGCCCGAAGAAACCTCTTCGAGCATCCGCGACAGGGCGTTGTCGATGGAGCGCATGCGCTGCGCCTGCTCGGGGCCGGCGGTTTCTTCGAGCAGGTTCGCCAGCCGCTCCTGCGTGGCGGCGAGGCGGTCGAGGCGGCGCAGCAGGTCCGGCGTCGCGTCGGGCGCGGGGGCCGCGTGGGCCTCCGCGGCGGGGCGTTCGACCAGCGCGGCCACGGCCTCGGCCAGCGCCGAGAGGCGCTGGTCGGTGTCGGCGCGGGCGGCCTCGCCGCGGCGGGTGATCTCCACCAGCGCGTCGATCTGGTCGGCGGAGCGGTCCAGCAGGTCGGCGGTGTAGCCCGAGGAGACGGTGGAGCCGTCGCCGTCATCCGAGCCGGGGATGATCTTGACGATCGAGGACAGCCATTCCTCGAGCTCGCGGTAGAACCGGTTCTGCCCGTGCGAGGCGAAGAGGTCCAGCAGCCCCACCACCAGCGAACCCGCGAGGCCCAGCAGCGAGGAGGCGAAGGCGGTGCCCATGCCGGTCAGCTGGTCGTTGAGCCCCGCCATCAGCTGGTTGAACACGTCCATCGAGGCCTGGCCTTCGGAGGTGTTCAGCGACTGCATGGTGCGCACGATGCCGGGGACGACCTGGGAGAGGCCCCAGAAGGTGCCGAGCAGGCCGACGAGGATCAACAGGTTGGTGATGTAGCGGGTGATGTCCCGCATCTCGTCGATCCGGGTCGCCACGGCGTCGAGGATGGCGCGGGAGGAGGAGGTGGTGACCGAGGCCCGCGCCCGGCGGTCGCGCAGGAGGGCGGCGAGCGAGGCGAGCAGGCGCGGCGGGTTGACGAATTCATGCCCCGGCCGGTCGATGGCGAAGCCCTCGAGCCAGGTGACGGCGGAGCGCAGCACCCAGACCTGCCAGAAGCAGGCGAGCACGCCGATCAGGAAGATGCCGCTGATGGCGCCGTTCAGATAGGGGTTGGCGGCGAAGACGGTCGAGATCTGGCCGTAGAGGAAGAAGATGGCGACGCCCACCAGCGCCAGCGCGATGATCATCAGCACGATCTGGCGGACCGGCTGCGAGAATTCGATCTGTCTTTCCTGCACGAAGCTCATGATACGCGCGCAGCCCCCCGGCCCTTGGTCGGTCCGGCGCGCACCGGCGCCGGTCCTGAAACATACCGGATCGTGATTAACCGATTGAGGCGACGCGGGAAAGCCCTCGCGGGCGCGGCGCATGGGCCCTTCGCGCCGCCCCCGGCGGGCCGTCGGCCGGGGGCGCGGACCGGGGCGTCGTGCCCGGCGGCCCATGGAGGCGCTGCGCCGCTCGGGGCCGTCGAGGCCCCTCGCGCCGCGGCCGCAGGCGCGGCCGGACCCGCCGGAAGGGAAAGCGGAGTGCGCCGGGGCGGGCGGTCGCGGCGACGGTCAGCCCCCGGGGTGCAGCGCCTGCGGCGGCGACGGGACCTGCCGGTCATCGCGCGCGATGCCGACCCGGTCGCGCATGCCGTCCATCGCCGCGCCGAGGGTCTCGAACCAGCTGTCGCTCAGGAAATCCGTCATCGCGTCGTCGACATGGAAGACGGCCACGACCTCGTCCGGCGCCCCCCTCCAGCGCCACCCGGCGCACGGGTCTGCGCCCGGGGCCGCGGGGGCCGACATGGTCGGCCAGCCGCTCGCCCTCCGGCAGCCGCGCCCAGGCGAAGCGCATCCAGCCGCCCATGCCGCCCTTCCGCCTTTGCTCCCGAAAGAAGGGGGGAATTTACCGCATATTCAGTCGCTTGCAGGCACTTCCCGAGACGGGACGCGAGCGCCCTGCCCGGCCCTCAGGCCGCCGACTGGTCCAGGATCGCCCGCGTCGCCGCGGTCACGTCGTCCTGGCGCATCAGGCTCTCGCCGATCAGGAACGCCTTGGCGCCGACCCGCGCGCAGCGGGCGAGGTCGGCGGGGGTGAACAGCCCCGACTCCGCCACCAGCAGACGGTCCGCCGGGACATGCGCCGCAAGCTCCTCCGTCGTCGCAAGATCCATCTCGAAGGTCTTGAGATTGCGGTTGTTCACGCCGACCAGCTCGCTGTCCACGTCGAGCGCCCGATCCAGTTCCGCGCGGTCATGCACCTCGATCAGCGCGTCCATGCCCCATTCCTTCGCCGCCGCCGTCAGCTCGGCCGCCTGGGCGTCGGAGACCGAGGCCATGATCACGAGGATGCAGTCCGCGCCCCAGGCCCGCGCCTCGGCCACCTGGTAGGTGTCGTACATGAAATCCTTGCGCAGCGCGGGCAGCGAGACCGCCCCGCGCGCCGCGACCAGGTACTCGGGCGCGCCCTGGAAATAGGGGGTGTCCGTCAGCACCGAAAGGCACGCCGCGCCGCCGTCCTCATAGGCCCTGGCCAGCGCCGGCGGGTTGAAGTCCGGCCGGATCAACCCCTTGGAGGGGCTGGCCTTCTTCACCTCGGCGATCAGCGCCCATGCCCCGGCATCCGCCTTGGCGCGCAGGGCGCGGGCGAAGCCGCGGGTCGGGTCGGCGGAGCGGGCCGCGTCCTCCACGCCCGAGAGCGGCCGCGCGGCTCTCGCGGCGGCGATCTCTTCAAGCTTGGTGGCCTTGATGCGGTCGAGAATGTCGGTCATGGGCGCGGGATAGCCTGAATTGCGGGGTTTCGGAAGGGGGCGGGCGGATTGCGGGGGCTTCCGCCCCCGGCCCCCCGATCGAGGGGGAGACCCCCTCGAACTCCGCCCTTTTTTGGGGCTTGGCGGCGCGCCGGCGATGCGTTGCGCCAATTATCGCCCCTGTGGGGCTCAGGCGGCGACGGTCAGCTCGGCCAGCGCCTCGGCCTTGGCCTTGGCGGCGCCGCTGTCGAGCGCCTCGGCCGCCATGGCCGCGCCCTCCTTCAGGTCCCCGGCCAGACCGGCGATCACCAGCCCCGCCCCGGCGTTCAGCCGCACCGCGTCGCGATACGCCTCGAGCGAGCCGCGCTCCCCGGCCAGAAGCGCCTTCAGCTTCGAAGCGTTCTCGGCCGGGCCGCCGCCCAGGATATGCTCGAACGGATGCACCGGCAGGCCCGCATCCTCGGGATGCACCGACATCTCCGAGATCTGCCCGCCCTTGGTCTCCACCACCTTGCTGGCGGCGGAAATCGACAGCTCGTCCGTGCCGTCGCCGCCATGGACCAGCCAGGCATGGACCGTGCCGAGCCGGGTCAGAACCTCGGCCATCGGGCGCAGCATCGCCTCGGAATAGGCGCCGGTCAGCTGGCGCAGCACGCCCGCCGGGTTGCTCATCGGGCCGACCACGTTGAACACCGTGCGCGCGCCGAGCTCCGCCCGCGTCGGGCCCACGTGGCGCATCGCCGGGTGGTGCATCGGCGCCATCAGGAAGGCGATGCCGCAGGTGTCGAGCGCCTTCTGCGCGACCTCGGGGCCGACCATCACGTTGACGCCCATCGAGGTGAGCGCATCCGCGGCGCCCGAGCGGGACGAGACGTTGCGGTTGCCGTGCTTGGCCACCACCGCCCCCGCGCCCGCCGCCACGAAGGCCGCGGCGGTGGAGATGTTGAGCGTGCCCTTGCCGTCGCCCCCGGTGCCGACGATGTCGATCGCCCCCGCGGGCGCCGTCACCCGCGCCATCATCCGGCGCAGCACCGTCACCGCCGCCTCGATCTCGTCCAGCGTCTCGCCGCGCGCGCGCAGGGACATCAGGTAGCCGCCGATCTGCGCCGGCGACGCCTCGCCGGTCATCATGATCTCGAACGCCGCCTCCGTCTCTTCTCGGGAGAGCGGGCCGTCGGCGGCGCGGGAGATGTAGGGCTTGAGCGCGTCGAGCATCAGGCAGGCTCCGGCAGGCGCGACGCGGGGACGTTGAAGCCCGCGTCGCGGAGGAAGTTGGCGATCATGGCGTGGCCATGTTCGGAGGCGATTGATTCGGGGTGGAACTGCACGCCGTGGATCGGAAGGCTGTTATGTCGCACCCCCATGATGATCCCGTCTTCGGTCTCGGCGGTAATTTTCAGTTCATCTGGAAGGGTTTCGCGGCGGATCATCAAGGAGTGATAGCGGGTGCCGCGAAGCTTGCGCGGAAGGCCCGCGAACACGCTCTCGTCCCGGGTCAGGATGTCCGCGGTCTTGCCGTGCACGATCTCGGGGCAGCGCACGATCTCGCCGCCGAAGGCCTGGCCGATGGCCTGGTGGCCGAGGCAGACGCCGAACAGCGGAATCCCCGCGGATGACGCTTTCTTCACGGTTTCAAGGCAGATTCCAGCGTCATCCGGGGTGCAAGGCCCGGGAGAGAGGACGATGGCGCGCGGGGCCATCGCCACCGCCTCGTCCGCGGTCAGGGCGTCGTTGCGGCGGACCACCACGTCCGCTCCGAGTTCGCCGAAGTAGTGGACGAGGTTGTAGGTGAAACTGTCGTAGTTATCGATGAGCAGCAGCATCCGGCGGCCCCCTGCGCGTCATGAATCGGGTGTGGCATCAACGCCGCCGATGCGATCCGACATCGGCGCGCGCGACATGCAGGGCTGGCCTGCGCCATGCGGTTGGCGCTATAAATGCGTTGATGGGTCGAGCCGCGTCAAGGCGGCCCGGCGTGAGGTTTTCCGCGACACGGCCGCCCACGGCCAGGTCGCACGCGTTCAGGGGTGAGAGCTTTGGCGTTTCTGGGTGCTATCGGGGGCTTCCTTCGGGGACTCGGCCTCGGCCTCGCGGTGCTTGCCGCGGCCGTGGTGGCCCTGACGTTCTTCACCGCGGACGAGGATCCCTCGCCGAACGAAACCGCGCGCAAGGCGCCGACGCCCGAACCGGGCGGGGCCGCCGCGCCGAAGGTCGCCGCCGCGACCCCGCAGGCCGCGGGCGACGGCGGGATCTATTCCTCCCCCAGCATTTCCACCCCCGGCATGGGCGCCCCCGGCGGCGCCGACGACGTCGCCTCGATGGGCGGCCGCGGCGCCGGCGCGCCGGTCAGCCGCCTGAACGGCGACGCGCTCGCCGCGCTCGACCGCGCCGATCCCTCGGGCTTCGCCGGCGCCCAGGCCTCGGCCCCGCGCCCCTCGGCGGCCCGCCAGCTCGATCCCGCCGCGCCCGTCGCCGTCCCCGAGGGCGACATCGCCCGTCCGACCGCCTCGCGCCTCGCCGCGCTCCAGCATGGCGGCGGCCTCGGCGCCTCCGGCGGCCACGCGCTGGCCGCGGTGGCCAACATCGCCCTGCCCGAGCAGCGCCGCGCCCCCGGCGCGATCTCGCCGGTCGCCCCGATGGGCGGCGACGCGACCGCCGGGCTGTCCGCGCCCTCGGGCGCCGGGCTGAACCTGCCCGCCTCACCCGCCGCCCCTGCGGCCCCGGGCGACCGCATGGCCGCCCTGTCCCCGGGCATGTCCGGCCCCGGCGCGCTCGGCGCCCCGGCGGTGCCCGGCGGCGTGCTGAACGCCCCCAACATCGGCGGCCCGCGCGCCCCGGTCCTCGGCGGCGGCCCCGCGGCCCCGTCGCTCGGCGCCCCGTCCATCGGCGGCCCCCGCCCGCCCGTCCTCGGCGGCGAGCCGTCGATGACCGCGCCCGGCGCCGCCCGCCCGTCCTCGCGCCTGTCCGGCCCGGACCTGCGCCGCGCGCTGCCGATGCCCGGCGTCGGCGCGCCGGCCCCGAGCGGCCCGTCCCGCCCCGCCGATGACGAGGACGGCCCGCAGGCCGTGTTCGTGCCCGGCGTCGGCGTGATCGTGCCCGACACCCCGGCGGATGAAAACGCGCCCGCGGCCGAGGGCGGCGACGCCCCCGCCGACGGCCTCGTGTTCAAGGCGCCCGAGAGCACCGCGCCCGCCGCCCCGGCGCTGAGCGCGGCCCCCGGCCTGGCGCTGGCCGGCCCGTCGATGCCCACCGCCCCGGCCTTCTCGGCCCCGTCGATCGGCCGCGGCCCGGCGATCCGCACCGAATCCATCCCCGGCCTGCGCGCCGCGACCGAGGCGATGCCCGCCCCGGGCGGCGTCGCGCCGATCGCGCCCGCCCCGGCGCAGCGCGTCGCGACGCTGAGCCCGGCGACCACCAGCGTCGCCCCGGTCCGCGCCTTCGACGCGGCCCCGAGCGGCCTGGGCCTTCAGTCCGCCCCGCGCCCGACCGCGCCCGACGCCGGCGTGTCGCGCGGCGCCGTCGCCCCCGAGGCGCCCGAGGACGCGGCCGAGGACATGGACCTGCGCGCCGCCGTCCTGCGCGACGCGGGCGTGCCGCTGCCGCGGCCGCGCCCGGCCCAGGTCGAGACCGCGACCCCCGTCACCCGCGTCGACGTCGCCGCGGTGCCGGTGCTGCGCAAGGGCTCGGTGCCCGTGCGCCGCGTCGGGTCCGCCACCCAGGCCGGCGCCGGCGCACGCGAAGCGTCCGTCGCCGCCCCGGGCGCGACCCCGGTCACCCCGATCGCCCGCCGCACCGGCGACGTGGCCGCGGCCGGCGGCCCGACCGCCACCGCGCCGCGCGTGCTCGGCCCGGGCCGCCTCGACGACCGCCGCGCGTCCTCGCTGGTCGCCGCGATCTCGACCCGGCCCGACAGCCGCGTGACCCGCCCGAACGTCTACGCCGCGCCCGGCCTTCAGTCCGAAGGCCGCCAGGCGGCGGGCTTCAACGGCGCCCAGGCCTCGGCCGCGCGTCCGACCATCGGCGGCCCGGCCAGCCTCGGCGGCGCCGCCCCGAACTTCGGCGGCACGGACACCGCCGCCCTCGGCCTGCGCGGCGGCAACACTAGCCAGGTCGTGCGCTACGGCGGCGGCGGCATGGCCCAGCCGCGCATGGCCGGCCTGCCGACCATCGGCGGCGCCGCGCCCTCGATCCCCGGCCGCTCCGCGTCCCCGTCCCTGCCCCAGGTGGGCGTGGACCTGAGCCCGACCACCCCCGGCGCCCCGGCCCCCGCGCCCGCCGCCGCCCCGCAGGGCCCGCGCGTGGCCGTGGTCCTGCATGGCGTCGACCCGGTGCTGGCCATCGACCCGCAGGGCCTGCTGGCCCCGATGTACGCGGTCGGCGCGCCGGTCACCCTGGTCGCCCCGGTGGGCTACGCGCCCGATGCCGACACCGTGGCCGCCCTGCGCGCCAACGGGGTGGAGCTGGTCCTGCAGGCCGCCTCGCGCGCCGAGGTCCGCGCCTCGGCCCGCGCAGGCGCCGTGGCGGTGCAGCCGATCTCGGACGGCACGCCGATGTCCATGTCCTCCATGCGCCGCTTCCTGAAAGAGGCGAAGGAGCAGAACCTGGCGATCTTCTCGCCCGCGACCGGCATCGGCGCGGCGGGCCGGATGGCCGAGAACATGGGCCTCGCCGTCGTCCGCTCGCTTCAGTTCGTGGAGATCCGTTCGATCGCCAACCTGCGGGTGCTGCACGCCTCGCTCGACCAGGCCGCCTTCCAGGCGCGCAACTCGGGCCAGGGCGCGGCGCTGGAGCTGTGGGGCTCGCCCGAGGCGATCCAGGCCGCGGCCGAGTGGTTCGGCGCGGTGCATGCGGGCACGGCGATGCCCTCGGCGATCTCGGCGCTCGAGCAGCGCTGAGCGCAGCCCGCAAGGACCTGAAACGCGAAACCGCCGCCCCAAGGGGCGGCGGTTTTTCGTTGCGCCGACGGCTGCCACAGCCTGCGGATGGGAGGGGAGCTCGAGGGGAGGGAAGGGGCGCGCCCCTTCCCTCCCCCCTAACTCCCCCGTTGTCGTTCCCGGCGAAACGCCCGGCCTCCCGCGACGCGCGCATCAGGGCGCGGGAATTGTTCACCGT
>NZ_JBOCEF010000079.1:0-11788 GCF_050586345.1 Rhodovulum sp. DZ06 | reverse complement strand
CCCCCCCCCCCCCCCCCCCCCCCCCCCCCCCCCCCCCCCCCCCCCCCCCCCCCCCCCCCCCCACGCCATCCCGCGCCAAGGCCCGCCCCGCCCCCGATTTCACGCAAGGACGCCTTGAGCCTGCCGCCTTCAGGGGCCACATTTGCACCCAGCGGAACCAATCCCGCCCCGCGCGGGACAAAATCCAACGACAATCCGCATGCAGGCCCTTGCAGGAGACCCTGACCCATGAGCAGCCCCGACGTCACCCGCCGCCGCTTTCTCGTCGCCGCCGCCGCCGTCCCCCTCGGCGCGGCCGCGCTTCCCCGCGCCGCTTCGGCCGCCACCGCGCAGGAAATCGAGGCCGACGTGAACCGCGCCCTCGCCACCCTCTACCGCACCACCCCCGGCGCGCAGGAGCTGGCGGGCCGCGCCAAGGGCATGCTGATCATGCCCAAGATCCGCAAGGCCGGCCTGATCGTCGGCGGCGCTTACGGCGAGGGCGCGCTGCGCGTCAACAACGCCACCGCCAGCTACTGGTCCGTCGCCGCCGCCTCGCTCGGCCTGCAGATCGGCGCCCAGGTCACCGCGCAGGCGCTGTTCTTCATGACCACCGCGGCGCTGGAGCGGTTCCGCCGCTCGGACGGGTGGGAGCTGGGCGCGGGCGCCGAGTTCACCGTCCCCGAGGACGGGCTGGGGATCGAGCTGAACACCACCGTCACCAACCGCCCCGTGATCGCGATCACCTTCGGGCAGGACGGGCTGATGGCCGGCGCCTCGTTCGAAGGGGCCAAGTACTCGCCCATCGTGCGCTGAGCGCGGCGCGCGGCGCGCCGCGCGCATCACCGCCGACAGGACATGCAGCGGCGCGGGGCCCCTCCCCGCGCCGCGCGCGTTTCCAGGCCGCGCCGCGGGGATGGGCGACGCCGGGCGGGCGAACCGGGCGGACGACGCCGGGCGGGCGACGCGGGGGCCGACCTCGCCCCTCCCCGGCCGCAAGGCGCGGGAACCGAGCCCTCCGGCCCGCCCCGCGCCCCTTCGCGCCGCGCCCGCCGCCGGGGGCGCCCCGCGCCATCCGCCGCCCCGGCGCCCGTCCCCGCACCCATCCCCGCGCCGCGGCCCCGTCCACCGGCGCACGCGGCCCCGGCGCCGCCGCGCCCACCCATTCAGACCCGGTTCATTATTGCATCCCAAGGACTTCCCCCCGCTCCGCCCCGTGGAACAGGCGCGCCGTTAACCATTTTGCGACTCGCCCGGCGCCCCCTGCGGCAGTAAGGTTAACGGACCCTCGCCCCCAGATTGCGTATCCCCGGAGCGTTCCCGATGACCCGCGTCCCCCCCCGCGCCGCAGCCCTCGGATTGCTGGGCCTCGCCGCCGCGCAGCCCGCCGCCGCGCTGACCATCGAGCTTGATTTCAGCGCCTCGACCGGCGCCACCGCCAGCCAGATCGCCGCCTTCGAAGCCGGCGCCGCCTTCTGGTCCGACGTGCTCGGCGCCTATACCGAGGCCGGGGCCAACACGGGCCGCGACGCGATCCGCGACCCGCTGCTGATCGACGTGAACATCTCCTATATCGACGGGCGCGGCGGCGTGCTCGGCTCGGCCGGGCCGACCGCGGGCGTGGGCTTCACCGACAATCTCTACGCGACCGAGGGGCAGATGACCTTCGACAGCGCCGACATGACCCGGCTCGAGAACCGCAACGAGCTGCTGGCCGTCGCGACGCACGAGATCGCGCACGTGATCGGCTTCGGCACGCTCTGGGGCATCACCGTCAACGGCACGCTCTACAACGACGTCTACGACCAGACCGGATCGCCGGGCGCGTATTACGGGGCCGAGGCGCTGGCGGCCTACCAGGCGGAATACGCGCCGACCGCGACCTTCGTGCCGGTGGAGCTCGACGGCGGCGACGGCACCGCGCACGGGCATTGGGACGAGAACTGGCACGCCGACGCGAACAGCGTCTACGAGCTGCTGACCGGCTTTCTGAACACGCCCGTGGATGTCAGCTACGTGACCCTCGCGCAGTTCGCCGACCTCGGCTACGAGATCGCGAGCCAGGTGGAGTTCGAGCAGGCGCTGACCACGCTGAACATCAACAACCTGGCGCCGGCCGACGTGCCGGTCCCCGGGGCCGCGCCGCTCGCGCTCTCGGCGCTGCTGGCGCTGGGGCTGGTCGGGCGCCGCCGCAAGGGCTGAGGCCGGGGCCGGGCCGCGGGGTGGGGACGCCCCCGCCGCGCCGCGCATGAAAAAGGGGGCCGCGCGGCCCCCTTTCCCGTTCGCCTGACGCTGTTTGAGCGCGCGCCGCTCAGCGCAGGCGCTTGACCAGCGAGGACGTGTCCCAGCGGTTCCCGCCCATGCGCTGCACCTCGCCGTAGAACTGGTCCACCAGCGCGGTGACGGGCAGCGAGGCGCCGATCTCGCGCGCGTGGCCGAGGCAGATGGCGAGGTCCTTGCGCATCCAGTCCACCGCGAAGCCGTGGTCGAATTCATCGTCGGCCATGGTCTCGTAGCGGTTCTCCATCTGCCAGGACCCGGCCGCGCCCTTGGAGATGGCGGCGACGACCTCCTTGGGGTCGAGCCCGGCCTTCTCGGCGAAGGCGATGCCTTCCGACAGGCCCTGCACCAGCCCGGCGATGCAGATCTGGTTGACCATCTTCGTCACCTGCCCGGCGCCCGAGGGGCCCATCAGCTTGCAGGCCTTCGCGAAACCCATGATCACCGGCTCGGCCCGGTCGTACTCGGCCTTGTCGCCGCCGCACATCACCGTCAGGGCGCCGTTCTCGGCCCCCGCCTGCCCGCCCGAGACGGGGGCGTCGATGAAGCCCGCGCCCTTCTCGGCGGCATGGGCGTGCAGCTCGCGCGCCACCTCGGCGCTGGCGGTGGTGTTGTCGACGAAGACCGCGCCCTCGCCCAGCGTTTCGAACGCGCCGCCCTCGCCGATGCTGACCGAGCGCAGGTCGTCGTCATTGCCGACGCAGGCGAAGACGAACTCGGCCCCCTCGGCGGCGGCGGCGGGGGTCAGCGCGGCATGGCCGCCATGCTGCTGGACCCAGGCCTCTGCCTTGGCATGGGTGCGGTTGTAGACCGTCACCTCGTGCCCCTTGGCCGCGAGGTGCCCGGCCATGGGATAGCCCATGACCCCCAGTCCGATGAATGCGCATTTGGCCATGTCGCCGCTCCCTGTCTGTGGCGCGCGTGATCGCGCGGGGGCCTGCCGGGCGAGGGGCCGCGCGGGGGGCGTCCTGACGCGGCGGGCCGGGGTGGAAACTGGCCCCCGGTCGTGGTCAGGTCAAGCGCGCGGATTCGCCGTTCCGCCGCGCGGCGCCCGCCCGGCCCCGCCCGGGCCGCCGCGCCGCCGGGGCGCGCCCGCTTCGCGCCGCCGACAGACCGCCCCGCGCGCCCCCGACCCCCGCGCCCTGCCCCGGAGACCCGTTCATGACGCTGGCCGCCATCTTCACCTGGCTCGTGCGGCTGCTGGCCGGGCTCGTGGTTCTCGGGGCCGCGGCGGCCGCGGTCCTGTGGGTCGTCGTCTCCGGCTCGCTGCCCGATTACGACCGGGATTTCGAGGTGTCGGGCCCCGCCGCCCCCTCGGCCCCGGTGGAGATCCTGCGCGACGCGAACGGCATCCCGCATATCAGCGGCGCGACGGAACGGGACGTGTTCTTCGGCCTCGGCTTCGTCCACGCGCAGGACCGGCTGTGGCAGATGGAGATCGCCCGGCGCGCGGCGCAGGGGCGTCTGGCCGAGCTGTTCGGCCCCCCGGCGCTGGAGAATGACAAGCGGATGCGGCGGCTCGGCCTCGCCCGCGTCGCCGCCCGCGCGATGCGCGCCCAGACGCCCGAGACGCGGGCGATGTTCGAGGCCTATGCCGAGGGGGTGAACGCCCGGATCCGCGCGGTGCAGGCCGAGGCGCTGGGGCGCGGGGCGCCGGAGTTCTTCCTGTTCCCGGCCAGGATCTCGCCCTGGACGCCGACGGACAGCTTCTCGGTGATGAAGCTGATGTCGCTGCAGGTCTCGGACCAGGCGGCGGCCGAGGTGCGCCGGGCGCTGTTCGCGGTGTCCCTGCCCGCGGCGCGGCTGCGCGACATCCTTCCCGACGAGCCGCTGCCCGCGATCATCGAGGCGGGCGCCTGGGACGCGGCGGCGCTGGAAGCGCCCTGGCGGGCCGCCGGGGCCGCCGCCGTCCCCCCGTCGCCCGCAGCCGCAGCCGGAGCCGGAGACGTCGCCGCAGACGGAGACGCCGCCGCCGACGCGCCCGCCCTGCCCTGGCTCTCGGCCCTGCTGCCGGGCGCGCCCGGCCCCGTCCCGGCGCCCGGGCCGCTGGCGGCCGCGTTCTTCCCGGAACCGGGCCATGCCGGCGCCTCCAACGCCTGGGCGCTAGCGCCGGGGCGGGCGGCCGCGGGGGCCTCGATCCTCGCCGCCGACCCGCACCTGCCGTTCACGACGCCCTCCAGCTGGCACCTCGCCCGGCTCGACCTGCCGCGGCCGGACGGCCCCCTCGGGGTCATCGGCGCGGCGATCCCGGGGATGCCCTTCTTCCTGCATGGCCGGAACGGCGACTTCGCCTGGGGCATGACCACCGCCTATGTCGACGACGCCGACATCTTCATCGAGCGGCTGGCCGAGGGCGACCCGACCCGCTACCTCGCCCCCGACGGCCCCCTTCCCTTCACCACGCGGCAGGAGGTGATCGCGGTCGCGGGCGCCCCGTCCGAGACCGTCGAGATCCGCGCGACGCGCCACGGCCCCGTGCTCGACCCCGCCGACTGGGGCGTCGGCCAGGTCACCCCCGCGGGCCATGTCGCGGCCCTGTCCTGGACCGCCCTGGCCGAGGACGACATGACCGCCTCGGCGCTCTACGTGCAGATGACGGCGCGCAGCATCGCCGACGGGCAGAAGGCGGCGGCGATGGCCGGCGCCCCGGCGCAGAACCTGGTGCACGCGACGGCGGAGGAGATCGCCTTCACCGTCGCGGGCCGCATCCCGCTGCGCCGCCCCGGCGCGCCCGGCGCGGGGCGGCTGCCCTCGCCCGGCTGGACCGGGGCCGGGGACTGGATCGGCTGGGCCCCGCGCGAGGCGCACCCGACGGTCGTCAACCCCGCCTCGGGCGCCGTCGCCAACACCAACAACCGCACCCAGCCCGAGGACCCGCTGGTCCCCTATGCCGCGCGCTGGGGCGACAGCTACCGCATCCTGCGCCTCGACCGGCAGCTCTCGGCCCGCGAATTCCACACCCGCGACAGCGCCCAGGCCCTCCAGTCCGACGCGGTGTCCGAGATGGCCCGCGCCGTCCTGCCGCTGATCGCGCGCGATTTGTGGTGGTCCGGCGACCGGGCGCCCGAGGACGAGGTCTCCGCCCGCCGCCGCCGCGCGCTGGAGATGCTGGGCGACTGGAACGGCGAGATGTCGGCCCATGCGCCCGAGCCGCTGATCTTCGCCGAGTGGATGCGCCGCCTGACCTTCCGCCTCGCCGAAGACGAACTCGGCCCCCTGATCACGCAGATCGAGGGGCCCCGGCCGGTCTTCGTCGAGCGGGTGTTCCGCAACATCGACGGCGCCGCGATCTGGTGCGACGTGGACAAGACCCCGCGCGAGGAGACCTGCGCCGAGATGGCCCGCGCCGCGCTCGACGACGCGCTGGCGGATCTCGCGGCCCGCTACGGGGCCGCCCCCGAGGGCTGGCGCTGGGGCGAGGCGCACCGCGCCGTCCACCCCCACCCGGTGCTGACCCGCAATCCCGTCGCCGCCTTCATCGCCGATATCGAACACGACATGTCGGGCGGCGACTACACGCTGCTGCGCGCCCAGAGCAAGGGCAAGGGCGACACGCCCCACCGCGCGGTCCATGGCGCGGGCTTCCGCATGGTGGTGGATTTCGCCGACCCGGATTCGTCGATGTTCGTGATCGCCACGGGCCAGTCCGGGCACCCGTTCTCGCGCCGCTATGACGACCTGTCGGAGCTGTGGCGGCGCGGGGACATGGTGCGCATGTCGCTCGACCGCGCCCATGCCGAGGCCGCGTCCGCCGGGCGCACGCGGCTGATCCCGGCGGAGTGAAACCGCGCCGGGTTCCCGCGGGCTTCATCTCGGGAATGGTAAAGATTTCCTCAAGACTTTCCTTGTTTTGAGGTTTTCATGATCCGGTCCATTCTTTCGGGCGCGTCGCTGCTCGCGCTCAACGCCGGCGGCGCCGCCGCGGCCACCGTTTTCTTCAACCCGCCCGACAATGCGAACGCGGTCGAGGCCACGGCCTCGGTCGCGGCGACCGCGTTCTCGATCGCGCCCGGGGCGACGGTCGCCGCGGCGGCGCTGCCGGTCCTCGCGGCCGACGGGGCGTTCGACGCGTTCTGGGACGGCGCCGCGGCGTACTGGATCTTCGCCGATGACGCGGGCGGGCCGGGCGCGGTCCTCGCCTCGGGCGCCGGCGTGCAGGCGACGGCGGTCGACCTGGGGATCACGCCGGGGTTCCAGAACAATGTCTTCGCGCTGTCCTTCAACCTCGCCGCGCCTTTCACCGCGGCGCCGGGGGCGAGCTACTGGTTCGGCCTGCACCTGGCGGGGGAGTATGACCGGGGCGGCCTCTACTGGATGACCTCGGCCGCGCCGACCGGGGTGCAGACCGCCGCCGGCGGCGCCTTCGACGCCTGGGCGCCCGGCCTCGGCGCCGGGCTTGCGCTGGAGCTGCTCGACAGCCCGATCGCGCCGCCCTCCGCGGATGTGCCGCCGCCCGCCGCGGCGCCGCTGATGCTGCTCGGCCTCGCCGGGCTGGGCGTCGCTTCCCGCCGCCGCCCGGGCTGACCGGGGCGGATGGACGAACGCGGGGCGCGGGGGGGATGGGCCCCTCCGCGCCCCGACTGTTTTCCGGCGCCGGCGCGTGGCGAACGGCGCGGACTCTCCCAGGGCGGACCCCGGCTACGCCCCGCACACGCCCCGGCTGCGCGCCGCTTCCAACAACCGAGAACACGCGCGCCAAAATGGGATGAGCTTAGATGGCGACGCGGGGCGCCTTGATGTGGCCGCCGCCTCGCCCGCGTTCTGGGGGCCGGAGAATTCCGTCTCCGTCCCCAGAACGAAAGCCATCTGCATGAGACATTCCATCATCGCCGCCGCCGCCGCGGTTCTTCTGCCCGCCGCCGTCCAGGTGCTGGAGCACACCGCGCCGAGCACCCTCGGCAGCCGCACCAGCGATTACCTGCCCGCGACGCAGTTCACCCTCGCCTCGGACGCGCAGCTGATCGGCGCGACGGCGACCATCGCCGATATCGACAGAACCGGCCTCTCCACCTGGGACGGCACGATGCAGGCGTTCTTCTTCGCCGATGACGCGGGCCTGCCGGGCGCCGCGCTCGCCTCCGGCCTCGCCACGGTGGTGGAAACCGTCCTTGACGGGCAGCTCGCCGGGACCATCGACCTCTACAAGGTGGCGTTCAACTTCGCCGCGCCCTTCGACGCGGCGGCGGGGACCACCTACTGGTTCGGCCTGCACATGAGCGCGGATTACGTCCGCGAGGACGGCTACGCCTGGATGGAGTCCTCGGATGCGGGCCGGCGTGCGAGCTCGGAGGGCGGGACGCAGGACAACTGGCAGTTCCAGCGCGACTTCACCCTGGTCTATGCGCTGCATGACGAGGCGCTGGTCGCTTCCGCGCCCTCGGACGTGCCGCTGCCCGCCGCGGCGCCGCTGATGCTGATGGGGCTGGCCGGGCTGGGCCTCGCCGCCCGCCGCCGCGGCGCGGCCTGATCGCCGCCCGCCGCCGCCCGGCGGCCTGTTGGCGGAGCGACGGCGGCGGGGTCAGCCCCCTGCCGCCGTCCAGGCCTGCATCACCAGCGCAATATGCGGCGGCAGCGGCAGCGCGCCGAGCTGCGCATGGGTGAAGAAGGCGAAGCCCGCGCCCTCGCCCAGCCGGATGTCCCGCGCATTGCCCGGGAAGGGCGCGCTGAACGCATAGATCCGCCGCCGCCCCGGCAGGTCCGAAGGGGTGCAGGCGAAGGGGCTCAGCGCCCCGGGGCGCAGGGCGATCCCCAGCTCCTCGACCACCTCCCGCGCGGCGGCCTCGGGCAGCGTCTCCGCCCCCTCCACCCCGCCGCCGAAGGGCGCCCAGGTTCCGGGATAGGCCACGCCCGGCCGGTCGTCGCGCAGCTGCATCAGCACCCGGCCGAGCGGGTCGTGCAGGATGACCACCGCGGCGCGCAGCGGGCCCGCGGCCTCCCAGTCGCCAAGGGCGCGGAAGGCGGCGTCCGGCGTCTCGGCGGTCATTTCTTGCGCTTCAGGTGCTCGTCCAGCCGCGGCAGGATCTCGACGAAATTGCAGGGCATGTGGCGGTAGTCGAACTGCTTCGACAGGATCTCGTCCCAGGCGTCCTTGCAGGCGCCGGTGGAGCCCGGCAGCGCGAACAGGTAGGTGCCGTTGGCCACGCCCCCGCAGGCGCGGGACTGCACGGCGGAGGTGCCGATCTTCTGCATCGAGACGATGGTGAAGACCGTGCCGAAGGCCTCGATCTCCTTCTCGTAGACGTCGCGATGCGCCTCGACCGTCACGTCGCGCCCGGTCAGCCCGGTGCCGCCGGTGGTCAGCACCGCATCGACGGCGGGGCTCTCGCACCACTCGCGCAGGATGGCGGCGATCTGGTCGCGGTCGTCGGTGGTGATGCGCCGGTCGGCCAGGTGGTGGCCCGCATCGGTCAGCCGCTGCACCAGCGTGTCGCCCGAGCGGTCCTCGGCCAGGGTGCGCGTGTCGCTGACGGTCAGGACCGCGATGCGCATGGGATGGAAGGGGCGGGACTCGTCGATGCGGGACATGGGACCTCCGGGGGATCAGGGCGCGGCGCCCGGCGCGCACGCGGGGGCGATCAAGCCCGGAGCGGGGGCGAAACGCAAGCGGGGGGACGACGTTGCGGCGCCGCCCCCCCTTTTTCGCGATGTCGCGGCGCAGGACGCGCCGCCGGGCGTCACTCGGCGCCGTTGCCGGCGCCGTTGCCGCCGCCGCCGTTCTGGTTGCCGTTGCCGCCGCCGCCGTTCTGGTTGCCGTTGCCGGCCGAGACGTCGTTGTCATAGAGCTCGGACATCCCGTAGGCGATCGCGCCGACGCCGACGGCGATGCCGATGATGCAGAGCGCCTTGTTGCGCACGCAGAAGCTGCGGTCATCCTCCATCGCCATGGAGCGCGAGACGGGAACCCCGTTGATGGTGCCGATGCTGGAGCAGCCGGCGGCGGTGAAGGCGTAGGCGCCCAGGGCGAGCGCGGTGACGAGAGTGCGGGCTTTCATGTCATCCCCCAAGGATTGCGGTTGGAACCGATCGCGTCAGCGATTGGCCATTCCTAGCTCGGTAAATTTTGAAACGAATTGATCGAGGACAAATATGCGCATATCGGAGCGCGTTTTTTTCCCGAGAGGCGCCGGCGCAACGGTCGCCGCGCGCGGGGCGGCCCGGCGGGGCCTCAGCCCCGGCGGCGGCGCAGGGCGACGAGCCCGCCGAGGCCGAGCAGCAGCAGCGGCGCGGCGGCGGGCGCCGGCACGTCGGCGGCCGGGGTCCCGGCGGACGCGGCATAGCTCAGGTCGTCGAGCGCGAGGTGCTGGCCCGGGTCGTAGAAGCTGATCGAGCTGAAGCCCGTCTCCGACACCACCCCGAAGAAAGACAGCGCGGAGGAGGAGAAGCCCACCTCGGGCGCCGCGAAGACGAAGCTTTCGCCCGAGCCGAGGGTGATCTGCACCGGCCCCGCCCCGGCCGAGAGCGTCCCGAGATCGACGCCCACCGCGGTGACCCGCGACGCGAAGCTGACCACCACCGGCGCCCCGTCGCCGGTGTTCTGGTTCAGGAAGGCCGAGGTCAGCCCCGCGGTCCCGTAGAAGCCCGCGGCATAGGCCGGGTCGAACACGAAGAGATTGCCGATCGGCGCCTCGGGCGCCGGGTAAAGGCGGCTCGATTCCGTGAAGGCGGCGTCGCCCACGGCCAGCGTCTCGCCGTACAGAACGTAGTCGGACCCGGCGAGGCCTTCGAAATCGACGGTGGTGGCGCCGGAGACCGCGGCGTCGAAGGCCGCCCGGTCCGAATAGGTGACGGCGGCGGCCGCCGCCTGGCCCGCGGACATGACGAAGACGGTCAGCGCCGCGGCGCCGAGGCAAGAAGAGATAGTCATGATGTTTCCCCAGTTCTGCGCGCGACTTGCAGATGACTGGGCCGCGCGCCAGGCACGAGGTAACCGCTCGACGGCGATTCCGTCAAGTTTTCTGAAAACTACTTATGAATACCTGAAAGGGCGCCCGGGTTTCCGGGCGCCCCGCGGGTCAGAAGGCGGTCGCGACCGGCGGGGTCCCGCCGCCCTCGCCGCCGCCCTCGCCGTTTCCATTGCCGGCGCCGCGGCGGTCATCCTCGTGCAGCTCGGAGATGCCCCAGGCGATGGCCCCGACCCCGGCGGCGAGGACCAGGATGCAGATCATGGTCCGCTCCTCGGACTTGCGGCACCAGGGCCGGTCGTCCTCCATCGCCATGCCGCGGGCGACGGGCACCCCGTTGACCGTGCCGATCGAGCTGCAGCCGGCGGCGGAGAGGGCGACGGCGCCGCAGAGCGCGCCGCGAAATACCTGGCGGAAGATCATGATGCGACTCCGAAGATCGAAAATGAATTCGCCGCGCCCGCTCCAGCGAGCGCGGTCAATTATTGATAAATTCTCGAAAATGAAGCCCCGGCCACCACGCCGTTCAGCGGGGTTTCACGCGCGCCTCACCGCTGCAGGCGGGCGCGGACCATCTGCAGGTCGATCCAGCTCTCGCGCTTGCGGGCGGGCTGGCGCAGCAGGAAGGCGGGGTGGAAGCTGGGCATCGCGGGGATGCCCATGCACTCCACCCACTTGCCGCGGGCGCGGGTGATGCCCTGCTCGGTCTCCATCAACGCCTTCCAGGGCGCGTTGCCCATCAGCAGAAGGACGTCCGGCGCGGCCAGTTCGATATGGCGGCGCAGGAAGGGGACCAGCATCGCCGCCTCGTCCGCGCTGGGGGTGCGGTTCTCCAGCGGCCGCCAGGGCGAGAGATTGGTGATGTAGACGCCCTGCCCCGGGTCCTCGGCCGTGCGCGACAGGCCGATGGCGGCCATCATCCGGTCCAGCAGCTGCCCCGAGCGGCCGACGAAGGGCAGCCCCTCGCGGTCCTCGTCCCGGCCCGGGCCTTCGCCCACGATCATCAGCCGCGCGCCGGGCACGCCGCCGGCGAAGACGGTGGACTTGGCGCCGAGGCGCAGCGGGCAGCGGTCGAACCCCTCGACGGCGGCCCTGAGCGCCTCGAGATCCTGCGCCGCGGCCGCGAGGTCGGCGGCGACGACGGGGGCGGGGGTCAGCTCCTCGGGCTTGCGCACCACCTGGGGGGCCTTGGCCGGATCCGCCCGCTTGCCGCGCGGGGCGCGGGCGGCGGCGCGGGTCTCGGCCCTTGCGCGGGCGGCTTCCTCGGCGGCGGCGCTTTCGGCGAAGCGGTCGAGGGGCGCGTCGCTGATCGCCTCGTCGACGCCGGACTCCACCTGCCAGGCGAGCGCCGAGATCAGCGCGTCGCGGGTGAAGGGATCGAGGGGGGGAAGCTCGGCGTCGGACATGGGGCCTGAGTGTCGCGCCGGGGCCCGCTTCGTCAAGGGCGGTTCGCGGGTCGCGCGCCATGCGCGGGAGCGCGCGCGACGGGGGGGGGGGGGGGGGGGGCCCCCAGGGGCCGCCCCCCCCCCCCCCCCCCCCCCCCCCCCCCTCTCCCCCCCCCCCCCCCCCCCCCCCCCCCCCCCCCCCCCCCCCCCCCCCCCCCCCCCCCCCCCCCCCCCCCCCCCCCC